>CAZSIW010000001.1:0-28147 GCA_964606755.1 uncultured Elusimicrobiales bacterium
CCCAATAAGGCCCCTTTATAAAATATTTGGGCCCGGAATCGCCTTTCCTGAAACTTTTTTCTTTTTCGTTGAATTTTTCCATAAAAACTCTCCCCGGCAGGCTGTTTACAAAGTCTACTAATTTTACCAAACCTTGTCAATAAAAAAAGCTCTCAAAATAGAGAGCGTTTTTGCACAAATGCGTTCCCGCGGTTTATCCGAGTTCGCGCTTTACCACGCTGACAACGTCTTTCGAGAAAAACGGTTTCGGCAGGTGTCCCTTTGCGCCGAGCTCCCTGGCCTGGGTCTTGAACGTCTCGCCTGATACCCCGGATACAAAATATACCGCCGCCATTTCATCTATCTCTTTTATCGCCTTCAGCACCGCAAGCCCGTTCATGTTCGGCAGCGAAACATCGAGAAAAACGAGGTCTGGCTTTTTTTTCATGTATATATCCAATGCCTCTTCTCCCGATGCCGCGAGATGCACTTCCACTCCTTCTTTCTCGATGATCGCCGACAGCGTGAGCCTTATATCTTCTTCGTCGTCAACCACCATGACGGACTTCCTGAGGATCTTTTTCGCCCTCTCCTGCTGTTTTACCGCGTCGTTGTTGATGACCGCGAATATTTTCTGACAGTTTTTGAAAAGGGAGAGTATCAGTCCTGTGTTGTCGGCTTTTATCTTCAGGTCGGGCTCATAGACGAGCCTGTCCCGCTCGACGGACAGCGCATCCATATCCCTTAAAAATGTATCATGCCCGCTCGCTGCCAGCAGGGCTTCCAGCGGCCTGTGGTTCAGGGTATCGAAATATTTGACCTGCGCATCCGCGCTGAGATTCTTCAAAAATACGGTGTTCACGTTGTCCGCGTTCTTTGAACATTTTTTTGAAAGCGTCCATATGGCGTCTTCCATCATCATCTGCAGCACCGTGTGCAGGTTCAAGAGGGCTATCCGCTGCTGGTTATAGTTCGAAAGGTCCTGCTTTCCTATGAGCTTCAGGAGTTCCTTTATAAGGGGGGAAGGCCACTGAGCAAAATATGCGGTCGACGAGCTGCAGCACAGTGAAGCGTCGTACGCGCTAAGGATTTTGAGGCATTCCGAGCATTTGTAATAGAGGTCCTGCTTGATCTCGGTGGTCATAGGGTTGTAGTATTATTATTAGCAGAAAAGCTGAGGGGGTTCAAGGGGGAATTAAAAAACCAGGATAGTCTAATCCTGTCAAAAACTTGATGAAAATTCGATTATTTGATATTATGAATACAGAATTTGTGGTCCACACGAGGAAATTTGCAACATTTTCGTGCGGTCAGCAAATTATATTAAATTACCAATATCGATTGTTAAATAAACCAATTTGTTGAAAATGGAGAGGTCGCATAGTGGTTTAGTGCGCCGGTTTGCTAAACCGGTGTATGGGTGAAAACCTATACCGAGGGTTCGAATCCCTCCCTCTCCGTTTGTTCTTTTTAGAGCCGTTATTGCTGTGCAACCGATTCGAATTCGACGGGAGACGTCCTCGTGAGCGCAACGTCGCGAGACGAGTACCCGAACATACACTGTTTAAACAAAAAACCGCTAAAAAGCAGAACATGATCTGCCTCCTAGCGGTTTTTTTCCGTCACCAGCGTGAAGTTTCTGATTTTCTCCCGACACCGTCAGGCGAGGGAGAAAGGTTTTGCCGTTAGTTAAACAATTATTTTACGCTTGTTTTTCTCTTATCGGTCTTCTCATTTCAAGGCTGAAATTCGTGATGTACCCGCCGTTAAGCAGCAGGCTTACCCCGATTATTATCCCCAGAATAATGTTGTTTGCCGGCGTTACGGCGAACAAAGCGATGATCCCCAGGACAACTCCGTATATGGCGTTAAAGTTAGATATCGCGTCTACCGTAGGTCCGAAAAACCTTGTTACCCCGGCCGCGATAAGATAAACGCTTATTAAACCCATAAGGATCGAAAGACCGAACAGCGGGTGCGCCATGATCAACAGCCCCGCCAGGGCCGAAATGATCCCCAGGCTCAATTGTCCGAAAGATGAATCTGCCACTGAAGCTACTATGTTCACTATCCCGCTGACCAGAATCGACACCCCGAGCAGAAACACAAACGAGTCTCCGCCAAAAACGGAGCTTAGCCTGTAAAAAGCGGGGGACAACATCGCTACTAAACCGCATACGGCCTCGATTATCCCAAGTGCCTGCAGCGTCTGGGACGTGTTGGTAATTGCGGCGGAAAGCTGGCTCGCGTTGATCCTTTTTAATTCTTCTTCCACCAGAATTTTTGACTCCATCGTGGGTTGTTCCTGAAGAGTGACCATAATACGCCTCCTTTTTTAGAGCATGCCGGTTATTTGACAAGGCACTCGCGGCTGAACGATGATGTAAAAATTCAGAACAACGAATGCGTCGCAGGAAATACCGCTATCGCTCTTTTTGGTTGGTGTTACGTCGAAGTATTAATTCTGGTTCCATTCTAAAACTATTTTCGTGTTGTGTCAACAAGATGTGGGAAATAGGTTATGGCGGGGTTGTTAAATATAACCGTGTAATTTCAGCGCGCGCGGACTCAACATTTCAACCGTCTCAAAAAAGATGAGCCTCTCTACCTGTTTCCCTCATAGTTGAACAGGTCTTTAAGCGTAAAATGCGTTTCCGGTCTGGCCGCGCAGAGGGCGCGCAGTATCTTCGTCTGGATATTGAACGTCAGCCGCCGGCCCCCTCGCCCCTTGTTGATCATCTTGTGCGTCAGTTGCTCTTTCGAAGCGAGGGCCAGGTCCGTGTTGGAGATGCCCAGCCGCGTCATTATCTCATCGAGCGGCTGCGGCCCCTGTTCCATATCGGGGATGAACGATGACATTGTTTTATTTGTCGTGCTTCGCTACGAATTCCTTGATAGCTTCGATATTTTCCAGAACGAGCTTAGCCTTCTTCAGACCGAACTGGAACGGGAACTTGTCCTCTTCCGAGTTCTTCAGCACTATCATCGGGTTGCCCTTGTACTCTGATTCCGATACGATCGACATGGTTACTCCTCCCTTGTTGCCTCACGGCCCTGCGGCCGCGGGTTATATACATCATTTATCTTCTGTGCCGTTGTTTCGTCTGCCGCCGGGGCGTCACGCGCCACTGGGCGGGGATCCGCGGCTGTTCCGCGAGAGAAAGGTCTATCTTCCCTTCGGCTGTATCCACGGCGTCCACCACTACTTTCACCTTTGTGCCTGGCATCAGGTTCGTCACCCTCAGCATGCCCTCTGCCCCCGTCGCTCCGCACATCACGAACGTGCCGCTCTCTATCACCGTCGTCACCGTTCCTTCCATCACTACGCCTATCTGGTCCTTAAACAGCTCCGCCCGCATCAGGTCTACGGCCTTGTGCTCGGCTTCCGCCGCGGTCCGCTCGCGTTCCGAGCAGTGTTCGCCCGCCATTACGAGCGGAATTGCGCCGTGGTCTTCTTTTCTCCCGTGCAGAAGCGCCTTGACCGCGCGGTGCGCCATCAGGTCCGGGTACCTGCGTATCGGGGACGTAAAATGCGCGTAGGCTGTCGCGGCAATACCGAAATGGCCTTTTGATTCAGGCGAATAAACCGCCTGTTTCATACTGCGCACCATGAGAGAATTTATAATGTCTGTCAAAGGATGGTTTTCGGCTTGGCGCAGGATATCCTGCAGGGCCTTGTGCGTGTTCCCGCCGATAAGGTGTCCCGCCGAAAGGCCCAGCTCGCCCAGCGCTTTTGCCAGCGCCTCTATCTTGGCCGGGTCCGGCTCGTCGTGTCGCCTGTGCAGGAACGGCGCCCCGGCGCGTATAAGCTCCGTCGCTATGGCCTCGTTGGCAAGGAGCATGAACTCTTCTATAAGCCGGTGGCTCTTGAGCCTCGGGCGCAGCGCCACGCCTACGGGTTTACCCTTGTCGTCCGTCACCACCTTGTATTCGGGAAGGTTAAAATCCAGGGCGCCCCGTTTTACCCTCGTGCGGTATAACACCTCGGCAAGCTTGCCCATGTGCGTTACGGCATCGTTAACTATAGCGTGCACGTTGTGTACTTTTCTTCCGTCCAGCAGCTCCTGCACTTCCTCGTATGTGAACCGCCGGCACGAACGGATAACGGTCTGGGCCATCCGCCGTTTCGTCACCCTGCCTTCGGGATTTATATCCATGAACACAGAAAGCGTCAGCCGTTCCTGGTCTGGCACGAGACTGCATAGATTGTTCGAAAGAGAGGGGGGTATCATAGGCACAACGCGGTCCGGCAGGTAAACGCTCGTGCCGCGCGCGTACGCCTCTTTGTCCAGGGCTGAACCGTTCTTCACGTAATTTTCGACGTCTGCTATATGAACGCCCAGCCGCGCGATACCGTTGCCGAGAGGTTCTATCGAAACTGCGTCGTCAAAATCTTTTGCGTCCGCCCCGTCAATAGTAACCACGGGCAGGTGGAACAGCTCTTCCCTGTCTTTCCAGTGGTGGGGCTCAAGTTTATCGGGGAACGACTCGCTCTGCGCCAACACCTCTTTGGGAAATTTTTCAATAATGCGCCGCGCGCGAAGGAGCGCCGTTATGCACGCGTGCACATCGTCCTGCTCGCCCAAAACTTCTATCACCGTGCCGGCCGCGCCCTCGGTCGTCGATGGCCAGCGCGTCACCTCGAGCACCGCGAAGGCCCCCGCCATGGGCGCGATCTTCTGCGCGAAACCCGTCACCTGCGCCGGCGGCGCGTCGCCTTTCTCGGGCAAAACCACCCATCCGTGCGGAAATTTTTTGAGTATGCCGACTATCGAAGCGCTGGCGCGTTTAAGCACCTTTATTACTTCGCCGGCTACGCGGCCGTTGTGTTCGGTGTGCACCCTTGCCAAAACACGGTCGCCGTTCATGGCAAGGTCAAGCCCGCGTCCGCGCAAAAACACGTCCGGCTCGCCGGGCTTTTCAGCCAGAAGGAACCCGAACCGCCCATGATGCTGTATCACACCCTCTACGACGGGCCCTTCCTTTTCGGACGACCGCCTGTATTCCTGATGATGGTGTTTTTGCCAGTGTCTTTTCATTATTGTTGTATTGTTTATGCATTACAATTTACTTTGTTAAAAATATCATATCCTAGGTTAAACGTCAAGTGGAGCGCCTTCGGAGACTTTCTAAACAGGCGACATCCCGCCGCGGCGGGATGCTAGCCTCAAATTTACCACACTTTTTTATGCTTTCGCCAATAATTTAAATATTATTCCAACGGGTTACGTTACAGATCCTTTCCAGAAGCGCTGAAAAACGGTTTATGCTCTCGGTCGCTCCCTCCTGCATGCCGTGCTGAACCATGCCGTCGCGGTCTTCGACGCTCTGGAAAACAACGTTGTCGTTGCTGATGGTCTTGCCGTTTTGTTCTTCGAGGACCACCGTCTCAAGCGACACGTGCCCGGGCGCGCCCTCGAACTCGAAGGTGTACACGAGCTTCTCGGGTGGCAATACCTGGTGATAAACGCCGTGGAACGCGAACACATTGCCTTGCGCGTCGCGCGACACGAACCTCCACACACCGCCCGCCCTCACGTCCATCTTATCGACAATGGTGTTGTACTTTTGCGGCCCCCACCACTTGGGTATAAGCTTCGGATCCGTCAACGTCTTAAAAACAAGTTCGCGCGCTGCGTTATACTCATGGGTGATAACGACCTCCTGATTACCCGGCTCAATAACAAATTCGGTTTTCGTCATAGTTTCCATGATTTTTTCCTCCCGTTTTTATGTTTAAATAAAAAACCCGCCACTGCCTGATGCAATCGCGGGTTCCATTATGCCCATTGTATAACTCAAGTTATGAACGGTCAATAAGCGTTACTGTTCGGATTATCCCTTTAAATACTCGCCAATAACCTCTTGTTCGTGGGGTACAGCCTTATCAGTTCTATAAGATAATGCATCATCTCCGCGGGTTTCTTGGGAGCCAGCGTCCTTCTTAACAGCGTCAGCTGTTTGATGTCGTCCTTGTCGAACAACAGCTCCTCTTTTCTCGTGCCGCTCTCCATGATGTTTATCGCCGGGAAAATGCGCTGCTCGGCCAGTTCGCGGTTTAAAACTATCTCGCAGTTGCCCGTGCCCTTGAACTCCTGGAAAATGAGGTCGTCCATGCGCGAGCCCGTGTCGACAAGCGTGGTGGCAAGTATAGTCACCGACCCGCCGTTCTCCACGTTGCGCGCCAGGCCCAGGAACTGCCGGGGTATCTTTAAAGCCCCGGCATCCACCCCGCCGGACATCGTCCTTCCGGTGGATGAGCCCCGCTGGTTGAACGCCCTCGCCATGCGGGTCAGACTGTCTACGAGAACAACCACGTCTTTCTTGCACTCGAGGTCGATCTTTATGTGCGCGAGCACCAGCTCCGTAAGCGCCACGTGTTCCGCGACGCTCCTGTCGCTGCTGCTGGCGATCACTTCCGCCTCAACACTGCGTTTGAAATGCGTCACCTCTTCCGGCCGCTCGTCTACTAGAAACACGATGATCCGCGCGTCCGGGTCGTTCTCGCGTATGGTCTGCGCCAGCTTCATCAGCAGCATGGTCTTTCCGGCCTTGGGGGGAGAAACGATCAGCCCCCTCGTCCCCTTTCCGATGGGCGTTATCAAGTCAAGTATCCTCATGCTGGGGTCTTTGGATTTGGAGAGGTCGAACCGCTCGTTCGGGTCTATCGCGGTCAGCGTGTCGAACAATGTTCTGTCCATGAACTCTTTGGGCGTCAGCCCGCCGATCGTGTCCACTCCAGAGAGCTGTTTTCCCTGAACCGGACCCTCGACAAACGCGCCCGGAACAAGCCGGTACTGCCTTACCAGGGCGGGCGGCACAACAATATCGTTCGGCCCGGGAAGAAAAGACCTCTGCGGGTCCCTAAGCTCGCCCGCGCCGTTCCTTGTGAATTGAAAAACACCTTTGGTTGTTTGTAACGTGTCCATTGTTATCCTCTTAATTATCAGGCTAAAACGCTTCCAGGAAAGTAAGATATGTCTTAGCGGAATCGGGCGTGAACCCGAAATCAAGCCTTATGTTTATTTTGTTGTCGGGGTCAACCATGTAGCGAATACCGAAACCGTGGGCCTCCTTGATCTCATCTGCCCGAAAATCGCTGAACCGGTCCGCGAGTGCCGCGAAACCCTCAAAAAACGCCAGGTGGAACCGCCAATACAAAGGCATGCGGTACTGCCATCTCGCGAACATCATGTCGTTGTCCCTGAAACGGCCCATGTAGTACCCTCTCATAACGTTCTGGCCGCCCACGTAGGGCATATCCTGGAAAGGAACGTCCCCGTTCACCCACTGGGCAAGCCCCTCGATAGCGAGGACGTGCGTTGTAAAACAGGGGAAATATTTGCGCAGGTCTATTGTGGATTTCATGAACTCGTAGTCGCTGCCAAATATTTTGTCGTAGCGCGAGCTCGTGAAAGAACAGAGGCTGCCCTCGCTCGGCTCACAGATGTTGTTTCGCGTGTCCCTGATGACGGTCACGCCAAGCGAAGAGACGTTGGCGTCCTGACTACCGGGAATATCGCCCTGGACAGGCAGACCGTTGTCCGATACCGACAAGATCTTTGTCTGCCTGAAATGCTCCACTAACCCGGCGTAAATTTTTGGGGAGATCCTTCTTAACAAACTCGTCGTCAGGATGGTGTCCTGGGAACCGAAGGTCTCATACACGCCTTCCACCGTCTGTTCGCCCAGCCCGTAAAACCTGTCCTTGAACGTGAGAAAGGTCAGTGCGCTTCTGAAAATGTATTCGCCTTTGTTAAAATATATCTCCGGGGCCACGCTGAACACTCTCTGCCCCGTCGTAGTGCCGACAGCGGTCAATCTCAATGAAGAAGGCCGGGTAGGGTCGCAGCTCCCCTCACAGCTGAAAAGATGTACTCCGCTCACACCAAACCCGCTCTGCGTCTCCGGGGTGTAGAAGTAGACCGGAACGATGTCCCGTTTTTTTCCGATCATGTTCACAAGGTTCTGCAGGATTTCGTTGCCCCCGTGCGAGGGTGTGGTTATGACAGGCGGCACTTCCATGAAAATAACTTTCTCTGCGTCGTCATCTTCATCTTCCTGCGCGAACAGCCGGCAGGGGACGGAACTTAATATTAAGCCGCAAACCAGGATAGCAGATATTGTTTTTAATGTTCGCATCAACAGGATTTAGCCTTTACAGGACCACCGTGACTTTTGAAGTTATCTTATTATTACCAAATATTTAAGCATATGTACAGTGCCAAAACTTGCCTGAAGGCGCTCTGAGGAACTTTTTATAAGTTTTATCTGTCATCCCCCGGGGATTTAATCGTGGATCAACGACGCCGAAGAGAGCTTCCTGAATTGTCACTTATCCCGCCCTGAAAGCGAAATAGAAACCGCCTCTCTCTTCTATCTTCACCGGCGCGTTGAAGAGATCGCCGATATTTTTATCAGTGAGCATCGTCTCTTTCGGCCCGTCTTTAACTATCCTGCCGCCCTTCATAAACACGACCCTCGATATCTCGGGTATTATGTCGTGAATGTTCTGGGTAACAAGTATCACGCTTATGCCCGCCTGCGCCAGCTTGCGAAGGATGTCAGTGAACTTGAAATGCGCGTGCAGGTCAAGGTTATCCGCCGGCTCGTCAAGTATCAGCGCCTTCGGGTCGTGCACCAGCGCCCGGCCTATAAGGAACCGCCTCGCTTCGCCGGAGGACATCTCGTTCATGTTCTTGTTCTGTAAGTGTGCTATCTCGAGGAACTCCAGAACTTCCGCGACCTTCTTTTCCATTTTCGCCGTCACGGGCTCGTTATAGATGCCGATACCGCTGAAAAACCCGGACATAACCGTTTCATAGCCGGATAATTCCCTGTCGCACTCGGCCTGCAGCGCGTTGGAGACGATGCCGAGGGTGGAGCGCATCTCAAAGATGTTCCACGTATCCTGCCCCCAGAGTTTAAAAATATAATCCTCGTCCTTGCAGACCGGGTAGTGCTGTCTTGTGATCGTTTTGATAAGCGATGACTTGCCCGCGCCGTTCGGCCCCAGTATCGCCACATTCTCGCCGGCATGGATGGTGATAGAAACGCAGTCCAGCACCGTCTGGCGTAAATTTTTTAGAACAGTAATATTTTTAAATTCTATCAGAGGATGCGAATTATTTTTGTTGGTCATTTTTTGATAGTCTCTGTCAAACTTCCTGCCGCACGATATATTTTGTTCGGCGTCATCCCCGAGGGTCTAATCGGGGATCCACAAATTGCTTCGATCAAGGCCCGTGGATTCCCGATAACGGATTTCGGGAATGACAAGCAAAAACATGACAATAGCAAGACAGCGGGGATTATTATTGCTTAACCGGTTTCATCCTGCTTTTAATATCGGCTATCAAACCTGCCGCGACTTCTCTCACCATATAATAGTTGTCATTCTCTCTGACCCTTATGCAATACGGGTCGCCCGCGGCTATCTTTTCGAGCGCCGGCAGCCCCTTCTCGCCGGCGACATCGGCGTAATCCACCACCGACGACGCGCGAACGGAGGCGTCGGGGTCGTTCGTTGCCAGCTCAGCCAGGGCGTTCATTATAATAGTTTTGTTGGCCTCGCTTACCTGCGGATAAACTTTGCCTAGCAGTGAAGACGCGCCGCCCCGCATCGCGATATCCTTGCTGTTCTTGGCTATCCCCACCAGGGGCTCGACCGCGGCGTCGCCGTACGCGAACACCAGTTTCATCATCTTCGGGTCGGACGGGAACGCTACCGCCACCATCAACAGCTCGCGCGCGTATTGCCTGTTCTCCGCAGGCGTCAGCGTGTCCATGCTGTCGCGGAAAGAATTTTGTTCCTTCGCCAGCGCCCTGTACCTGTCTTTCATCCCTGGGCTTGACCTGGCCTTGTCCGGCGCCGAGCCGAACTCCACCCAGAACTTGTCCGCGTCGGCGTAGTGTTGCTTAATCCGTTCGATCAGCTGCGCCGAACCTTCCTGCGCGCCGAATACGAAATCGCGCACACCAGCGCCGCGATAATAAATATAAACACTCTCATCTTTACCTCAATGCGACTGCAGGTATTTGTAGACCGCGGCTATGAAAGGCACCGCTACGATAAGGAAAGAATAAAACATCATCTTGCGCATCTTCCTTACCAGCTCAAGCGTGACAGTGCCGTTTATCACGAAAACAGCGAGTATTATAAGCCAGTTGAAAAGCCCCGTGTAGAAGAATATCTTCATCACGAGCGATTCCATTGTGTCTGAAAAACATGCCTTGAGAGAATCTAACATGGGATTCTTTGTTTTATTTTGTTATTCATCTAGTTAAATACATCAGGGTTATTTCGCGGGGAATTTCTCTTTAAAAACTACTATCTTCCAGAACGAGCCCTGCCTTTCCACCAGGATATTTGAAATACGCCCCGAGGAAAGCTCCCGTCCGATAAGTTTCCTGGAGGCGGTCCTGATTATCCTTACGGTGTTGTCCATCGTGTTGTCTTCCAGCCCGATCTTGCCCGCGAACGCGTTATCGATCATAGCCGTAAACATCACCTTGTCCGCCATGACCGCGTTCAGCCAATAATACAACAATTCATCCGCCGGTTTATATCCGTCCAAGCCGAACTCCTTAAAATAAACTTGTTACTTAGCGGGCAGGGTTATCTTAAAGATCGTTCCCCGGCCGGGTTTGCTTTCAAAATCTATCTTCCCGTGATGCTGTTGCACTATCTCGTACACCAGCGACAGCCCGAGGCCAGTGCCCTCGCCCACTTCTTTCGTCGTAAAAAACGGCTCGAATATCTTCGTCTTTATCTCGTCCGGTATGCCTGTCCCGGTATCCGCCACCTGTATCTCCACATCGCCCGAGGCCGCCATCATGGTCCTTACCGTCAGCTTTCCATTGCCGTTCATGGCGTCTATCGCGTTTACGCACAGGTTCATTATCATCTGCTGTATCTGGTAACGGTTGACCTCTATCTCTTTGAGCCCGCCGCCGAATTCCCTTTCCAGTTTGACCAAACCCGTCTTATCCTGCACCTCCACCATTGTCAGCGCGCTGTCTATTACCTGGTTGATGTCGCTTTTTTCCGTGGGGAACTTTTCAACCCCGCTCCGGGCGAACGTCAAAAGGTCCTGCACAAGGTTTTTGCAGCGCAGCGCCTCGCGTTCTATCGATTTCAGCGGCAGGTACAACGGGTCGTTCTCTTTCAAGTCCTTCGTCGCCACCTGGGCAAACCCAAGTATCACGCCCATCGGGTTGTTGATCTCGTGCGCCACCCCGCCCGCCAGCTGTCCGACAGCCGCCAGCTTTTCCGACTGCAAAAGACGATCCTGCGCGGTCTTCAGTTTCTCGTACGCCGCCTTCAGCTCCGCCTCAGCCTTCATGCGTTCCCGAAGCTCTTTTTCCGTCTCCTGCGTCTTGCGCGTCAATTCTTCTATGAAGAGCCTGGTCACCCTTACATCCCTGGCTATACAAACGTATCCGTTCACCTGCCCGGCGTCGTCCCTTATCACGCCGATGCTCAGGCTCACGGGTATGTTCTCGCCCGAGCTGTCCAGCGCCGTCATCTCGAAATTACGCGTCATGCCGCCCGCCGCCAGCTCCGCGAGCACGTTTTGCTCGAACAGGTTTTTTTCCAAAAACAGGTCGCGCGCGGCCTTGCCCATCAGCGCGCTCCGCTCGTATTTGAAAAGACCCTGCGTTACCGGGTTCACCGACGTGATGTTCCCGTCACTGTCGAAAACTATCAGCGCGTCCGCCATGGTGTTCACTATCGTGTCCGCCGCCATCGAGGGCGTGATCAACAACTGGTATCTTTTCACGCTGTACGCCATAATGGCCACGAAACACAGGACGGGCAGGTAGCCGAAGGGATAGAAACTAAAACCGAAGGTCGCGATAAAATCAACTATGCCGATGTAGCCGATCATGAACCCGATCAGCATGTATTTCAACCGCTGGCGTTCGATGCTGGCGTTCGCCTGCCTTAGCGCGCGGACGTAGAGCCATGGGCTGATCATCATAAAGGCGCACCACTGGACGATGAACGGATACGAAGCGGGGCCGTACAACGGATACCATCCCCAGAAATGCTTTTTTATGCCTATCAGGAAATGGCTGGAATAAAGGAAGAGAAAATAAAATAATACTGAAAAAACGTATCCCAGCAGTATCAGGTATTTGAACTGTTTTTCTTTGTTTAGGTACAGGACGGTGAAAGCCAAAACGGAGGAAGCGATCAGCGTTACGCCCACGAACGACACCGAAAACCAGAATTTCGCCAGCCCGGATCCCGCGCTCAGATACATCATCCCAAGCCCGCCGAACCACGTCCCGATGCTCAGGCACATCACCAGGAAAGAAATATTGACCAGCGAATCTTTCTTGTTGAAAAAGATCCACAGGCCCAGCGCTGCGACCGCCGCGCTCGTTAACAGCACAGGCAAAGAGTAAAAATTAATGTGGTAATTTGAAACAGTAAAAATCTGTGCCAGTATCTTAGACATGTTATATGTCTCTCGCAGGCGCTGTCCGCTCTGCCAATGCTTCGCTTTACGCCGCCGCCGGGTTCCGGCAAGCGCGGCGTTATTTGTTCAGATATGCGCGGACCTGCTTTTTGGAATAGTAGCGCGAGCCCTTGACGCGTATCCGGGAGAATTTTAACAGCACGGCCTTGATAACGGCCTGCTTAACGCTCAGGCCCAGAATCTCGGCCAGCTGGGTCTCGGTCAGGAACTTGCCTTCGGTCGCCATTATCTCTTCAATCTTTGGATCTACGACTTTCGGCGGGGGAATAACTTTTCTCAGCCTCAGCACCATGCATGTCTCCCGGGCATTACCGCTTTTTTTCCTGGCCCCTTGACCGTTGCCCCTGACTCTTCATATCCCCTTTTTGCTTTTCAGGGAATACACGTACAGCTCCTCAACCTTTTTCCTGGCCCAGGGCGTTTTCCTTAAGAAAGTTAAACTGGATTTTATGCTGGGGTAAGAGTTAAAACACCGTATATTGATCTCCAGGCCAAGCTCTTCCCAGCCATAGAGCGCGACCAAATGCTCGAGTATTTTTTCCAGCGTTACGCCGTGTAGAGGGTCTTTTGATCTTTGAGCTTCCATTTTTATGATTATACCTTTTTGCCGTATCTTTTTACCACCGTTTTCTGCCGTAAGGGCTCCTGTTGCCCGAATGGCTCGAATGGCCGGAAGAACGGCCGGAATTGCCCGGGCGGCCCTGCGGAGCCGGTGAAAAACGCCTGCCCTGCTGGTATCCGCCGCCTCCGCGCTGCTTTGGCGCCGCGGGAGCGTTGCTGAATTTTTCTGTCGGCACCTTGCCGTGTTTTGAAAGCGGTATCGTTGTCCTGATGATCTTTTCTATGCTGCGCACGTCCGCGCCCTGATCCGGGGTCGCGAAAGATATGGCATGCCCCTGCTTTCCCGCGCGGCCCGTGCGGCCGATGCGGTGCACGTAGTTCTCGGCGTCGTCGGGCAGGTCGTAGTTTATCACAAGCTCTATGGAGGTCACGTCAATGCCGCGCGCGGCGATATCGGTGGCCACTAAAATCCTGTACCTGCCGGACTTAAAACCTTCGAGCGCCTCTTTGCGCTGGTTGAGCGAGCGGTTTGCGTGTATCTCGGCCGCGCTGTGCCCCATCGCCCTTATATTCTGGACAACTTTTGACGCGTTGCGTTTTGTGCGGGTGAACATCAGCACCGTTCCGCGGTACTGGTTGAGCAGTTCTTTTAGCAAAGCCCCTTTTAGCGGGCTCGCCACCACGAACATCTCCTGCGAAACACCAGCCGCCGTGGTGCCCTGCGGCGCTATCTCCGTGCGCACGGGAAGCTTCATGTGAGAAGCGGCGATCTTGACTATAGTTGACGGCATGGTGGCCGAAAACAGCATCGTCTGTCGCTCGCGCGGCACGAGTTTTAAAATACGCTCTATCTGCGGCGCGAATCCCATGTCCAGCATGCGGTCCGCCTCGTCCAGAATAAGTATTTCCACGTCGCTTAAAGACACGCGGCGTTCGGTGGCGTGGTCCAAAAGCCTGCCGGGCGTTGCGACTATTATGCGCGGCTTTTTGCGCAGGGCGTTCATCTGTTTGCCTATGGATTCACCGCCTATAAGAACAACGGTTTCAATTCCGAACGCGCGGGTGAACTTCTGCAGCGATTCATTGACCTGTATAGCCAGCTCTCTTGTCGGAACCAGTATGAGCCCGCGTCCCTTGAGGGCCGACAACCGCTGGATAAGCGGTATGCCGAAAGCTATGGTCTTGCCCGTGCCTGTCTGGGCGACCCCGATAATGTCTTTTCCGCTTATCCCGATGGGGATAGCGCTGGCCTGGATAGGCGTGGGCTTTTTGAAACCGAGCTTGTCGAGCGCGGCGAGGATCCCGGGCGCGATGCCCAGGCCGTAAAAACTTTCAGCGTTATTAGTATTCATGGTATCATTATACGTGTATTGACGAAGGAAGTAAACCCCGCCGACGGGCGGGCGGACAGGTTAGGTTATTTTTATATTTTCGCAACGATATACTTTCTGTGCGACACTTCAATAAGGTCACCGTTCTTCAGCCACTGCTGGTATCTCGCGTAATCCAGGAACATAAGAGAATCTCTCTCTTCCTGGTTCCTGGGCCTTCTTTTAGCGGCCCTTTTATTGCCCAGCAGCGCGGGGACTTTGAAATATTTATCTTTTTTCAGTTTAGCAAAATCATCATAGTTTATTTTTCGCATTTTTTATTTCCGCCTTCAATTCCAGCAAAGCCGACTCGGTTTTTTCTTCCTTTGAACGCCCGTCAACATAAGCCCAGTCGATCTTATCATAATTTATAAGCATAAGGTCTTTTATCCAATTCCTTTCATCCGTAGATTTCCAGTGAACTAAAGCGTTCAGCCTGTCGATTATAAGATCTTCAACGCCCAAAAGATAAACGCTTAAACCCTTGATCTCAACTTCAGCGAGATGCTCGGACTCTCCTTTTGTAAGCTGAGAGCCCGGCGCTTCGATATACACATCCAGTTCTTTGTGTATCCAGTGCCTGCCTGCTTTTATAAACCCGAACCCTAAAAGAACCTTTCCCAGCAGTTCGCTGTCGGCAAAAACCAGGTCAATATCGGCGGTGTTATAGCCGCCCATCGTGTAAAACTCCACGGCAAAACCGCCCACAATTACGGGCTTCACTTTATATTTTGCCAGTTCCTTGGAAATAACGGCGACAATATATAACTGCCTTTTTAATTTGTCATGTATGCCGGAGGCTGCTTTCAACAGCTCTTTGGGTTCGCTTGCCGCGGAATAACTGTTTTTGTCTTCATGAAGTTCGTTCGCGGGCAACTCTTGAGATATCCACTTATCGATATCTGATCTGACAAAACGGTACTGCCCGCCGATTTTCTTGAAGGGTATTTCTCTGCTTTTGACAAGCTGGTATACCTTTTTTGTGCTTAATTTAAGGTATTTTGCTATTTCCGCGACATCTAATATTTCTGTGTCCATATTAGATATATAGCATAAAAAATATGAAATAACAAGATTATTTAGGAATTATTTAGAATATAATGGAATTCTGTATACCGAATCAGTCCGTCATTCCCAACGAACAGACAATGTCTGGAAAACGAGATTCCGGGAAACGTTAAGTGTCATATTAACAAACCTTATGTCAAAGCCGCTGGATTCCCCCGCCACACTGCCGGCGGGCAGGCCGATAACGAATTTCGGGAATGACGGCTTAATTACTACATTTCATTGGAGAACCTTGCGGTAAAGGCAATTTAACTTAAGACGCGGGCTGGGCGGGCTTGAACTCGGAAGAGAAATGGAATTTTATGTCTGAGTATTTTTCTATGTAGTGGTGCAGCATCCACTCGGACTCGGCGAAGAAAACCACGTTGTTGTCCTTGTCGCTGCCTATGTGGCCGGCCTTGTAATCGCAGAAACTCCTGAACTGCTCGGCGTTGTCGGAAGTTATCCAGCAGGCCTTGTAGAAATTGAGCGGCTCGAAAGTGCACTGCGCGCCGTACTCGTGCTCGAGCCGGTACTTGATGACCTCGAACTGGAGCTGTCCCACCGTCCCCACTATCTTGCGCCGCGTGCTGCCCAGCCGGAAAAGCTGCACCACGCCTTCGTCGGTAAGCTGTTCGATGCCCTTCTCAAGCTGCTTGGCCTTCATGGAGGTGTTTATCAGTTCCTTGAAAACCTCGGGTGAAAAACTGGGTATCCCGTGAAACGCGAGGTCCTCGCCGTCCGTGAGAGTGTCGCCTATCTTGAAATGCCCGCGGTCGAAAAGCCCTATCACGTCGCCGGGGTAGGCCTCTTCTATAACGTCTTTCTTCTGCCCCAGGAAACTAACCGGGTTTGTGAAACGCAGCTGGGTGTCGAGGCGCACGTGCCTGTAAAACTTGTTGCGCTCGAACTTGCCGGAGCATATCCGCAGGAAAGCTATCCTGTCGCGGTGGCGCAGGTCGAGGTTGGCGTGTATCTTAAAAACAAACCCGCTGAATGTTTTCTCGTCGGATTGAACGATGCGGCTAACCGCCGGCCTCGGGCCCGGCGTGGGGGATATCTCAACGAAAGCGTCCAGCACTTCCTTTACGCCGAAATTGTTCAGGGCGCTGCCGAAAAAAGCCGGGGCGATCTCTCCGGCCAGATACTTTGTTTTATCGAACGGGCCGTACACGCCGCTTAGGAGCGCCACGTCTTCCCTCAGCTGATCGGCCAGCGTCTTGCCGACATGCTCGTCGAGCAGGCTCTCGTTCAGGTCGTGGATGGCCACTATCTCGTCGTCGTCCGCCTTGCGGTTCGGGTTAAACAGGTGCAGGTTGTTCTGGTGAAAACTGTACACCCCCTTAAAACTGCTCCCGCGGCTTATCGGCCAGCTCAGAGGCTGAACTTTTATATCGAGCTTTTTTTCTATCTGGTCCAAAAGCTCGAACGGGCAGGAGCCCTCGCGGTCGAGCTTATTAATGAATATGATAACGGGGGTGTTGCGCATCCGGCAAACCTTCATCAGGTTCTCGGTCTGCTCCTCGACTCCCTTGACGCTGTCCACAACGAGTATCGCGCTGTCAACAGCGGTAAGCGTGCGGTAGGTGTCCTCGGCGAAATCCTTGTGGCCCGGCGTGTCGAGCAGGTTGATGTTCAGATCCCTGTAATCGAAGCTCATCACGGCGGACGCCACGGAAATACCGCGCTGGCGCTCTATCTCCATGAAATCGGACACCGTTGTCTGCTTTATCTTGTTGGATTTCACCGCCCCCGCGCTCTGAATAGCCCCCGCGAAAAGCAAAAACTTCTCCGTCAGCGTGGTCTTTCCCGCGTCGGGATGGCTTATTATAGCGAATGTCCGTCTTTTTATTATCTCTTCGTGTAAACCCATATTCTCCTGCCAATAAAAAACCACCCGCCAACTTCATGGCGCGTGGTCAAAATTTCCATTTCCACAGCCTGCCAGATCAATGCTTCTACTATATTATATCTCTTTTTGAATTAACTGTAAATATCTGTTGTAGTTTGTACTTACATTTGAATCGTTTCAATTCCAGTCAACGGCATGCTTGTGCATTTTTCATCGAGGCTGTATCGTTCCTTGCCAGGATAAACTACCCATAAATGCTCAAGCTTTAAGTCTTCTATGGCGATTTTCATTGATTTAGTTAAAACCGGCGCATCTGAACATTTAAACTCAAAACCATATTTTTTCCCTTTTCTTAAAAGCAGAAGATCCAACTCAGCGCCGTTATATGTGCGCCAGAAAAACGAATCCCTCTCGCCAAATTTATTTAGTATCTCTTCACAAGCAAAACCTTCCCATGAGGCGCCGATCTTAGGATTAAGCAGCATTTCTTTATAACCCGATAAATTCAAAAAAGCATGAAATATTCCGCTATCTCTTAAATATATTTTAGGGGATTTGATCAATCGTTTACCCATGTTCTCATAAAAAGGCGATAACTGACGTATCATATATGTTCCAGTCAAAGCGTCAAGATATTTCTGGGCAGTGGTATGCGAAACACCTATGGAAGAGCCTATTTCAGAACCGTTCCATATCTGCCCGTGATAATGCGTTATCATGCCCCAGAACCGTTTCATTATCGCTGTGGATACTCCCAGTCCAAGCTTCAGCACATCTCTTTCAAGAAATGTTTTTATGAAATCATGCCGCCAAGACAGGCTGTCTGAATCATTCTTCGAGAGGAATGATTTCGGGAATCCGCCCCTTACCCAAAGCCTGTTAAGCTTCCCGACGCCGACTTCTTCAATCGAGAACCCCGCCATATCCACAAAATGAATCCTTCCCGCAAGCGATTCTGAAGACTCCTTTATCAATTCAGGAGAAGCGCTTCCAAGTATCAAAAACCTTACTTTTAAAGGCTTCTTGTCTGAGTATACCCTCAACAATGGAAGCAAATCGGGTTTTCTCTGTATCTCATCAAGCACAATTATGCCGCTGAAAGAATCAAAGATCAGCTGGGGCCTGTTAAGTTTTGCTTCATCAAGCGGATTTTCAAGGTCAAAGTAGAGGCTTTTGAATTTTCCAGCGACAGCCCTGGCTATAGTGGTTTTTCCACATTGCCTAGGGCCGAGAAGGGCAGTCACTGGATTCTTTTTTATACCGGCATTTATTCTATCAAAGATCAGTTTTCTTTCAATCATTTTTCCTCCAGTAATATTGAAACATGCATTTGCAATATTACTGGTATTATATATCTTTCACTTGGTTTATGCAACAGGTATTGGAGAATTTATACTCCTGCCAATAAAAAACCACCCGCCAAAACTTCATGGCAAGTGGATAAAATTTCGCTCTCTGTTATTATTGTATCTCTATTTTTTTCTCTTCAGGTTTTCTTGCACCCTAAACGCAGTTATCTTCTTCACCAGGTCGTAGGGGATAGGCTCATCCATAGGAAACCGCACGGTGCCTTTGGAAAGGCTGTACCGCGACAGCTCTTTCTTAAATTTGCTTACGCCAGAAGACGTAGGAAAAAAACCGATATGGTTTTTGAAGGCCGCGAAGTATACCAGAGCGCCATTGAGCACAAACGCCGGTATCCTGTAACTGATCGTCTCTGCAGCCCCCGGCGCAGTTTCTTTTATCACCTGTCTCATTTTTCCGAGAATGCCCGAGACCGGAGCTGGGAAAGATTTTATATATTCATTTATAGTCGTGATCTGTTTTTTCCGCGCTATCATCAGCCCTGCTTTCCGCCATCCAGCTCGTCCAGCTCTTTTTGCGAGTGCTGAATGATCGCTATCAGGCTGGCCTTTTCCGCTTCGCTTACGGAAGGCTCTTTCATCCGGGCCTGCGATTGTTCTATTGTTGATACTAGCTGGGTTTTCATCAGCGCCTTTATCGGGTCTACCTCTGCCCCCGCTTGGGCCTTATTGTCAGGGGGTGTGCCTGCCTCCACAACCTCCAACTTCGGCATCGTGTGATCGAGAGGGGGGTTCTGGTCAGGCGCTATTTGAAGCGGCATTGGTTGTTCGCCTTTCCCTTTGCTCTTACCCCTTTGCTCTTTTCTCTGCAGTTGGGCCTGCTCTTTTATCTGTTTTATTAGATCCTGTGCAAAAGCTATGGCCTGATCGGGATTATCGCGCTTTCTGTCAAATTTCAGGGTAGCGCAAAATCCACTTTTAGTTGATTTTACATACATATTCTTGTTTTGAGAAACCGAATCGTAATTATTACGATTGCCTGCGTTTCCCACATCGGTTGCACTTATTTCACCCGTTATTATCCTTTTATGCACATCCTCCGGCGCCTCGGCTACCTTAATGTATCTGCGCACCTGGCCTTCGGTTTTACCTATCAATAGGCCTATCTCCTCGTTGGTCTTTTTCTTCTCATCTTTAAGCCTCTTGCAGGCAAACATTATATCCAAAGTGTTCAGGGTCTTGCGGTCTATGTTTTCAATAAAGTTGGTGCTAAGCATGTCTTCCTGGCTGGCATCGGCCTCGGGTATGGTGATGGCCAGAATGCTCTCCCACTTAAGGCTTATGGCCGCGGCAAGCCTGCGCAGCCCGCTCACCACCACCAGCTCCCCGCTGTGCCTGCGCCACAACAGGATGGCGAACTTCTGCCCATTCTCCGCCATCGACTTTGCAAGCCCCGCAACGCTCTCCGGGGTAATGTCCCTGCGGAACTGGAACTCCCTGTTCGCGGCATTGATATCCGCGATCTTCACCCACCCCTGCTGATACTTCGAAAGGTCTAACATATATATACCCCCTACATTAAGGTTGTATCTGCGCGGCTGGAACTACATGTTCAAGCTATTTGCGTGTGTGGCTGATTTTTGATTTGGGTTTCTGGATCACTTCGAACCCGCTGGATTCGATCGTTTTGCGAAACTCCGGGGTTAAAGCGTTCCAGTCCAGAACATCTGCTATGATAGGAATGTCAGATTCGGAGAGAGCCTGTTTGATCTTTTCGATCAGGCGCCAATCTAGTTTGTGGTTGTCAACGAGAATAATATCAATATCGGAGTATTTTTTTGCCTTGCCTGTTACCCGGGACCCGAAAACACGTGCCTCACAGCCCGGGGCAAGCTCAGCCAGAATATTTTTAATTTCTTTAAGATAATTTGTATCCAGATCAATCATTGTGTTTTTCCAGCTGTATCAGCAGATATTTCGCGTCTCCCGAAAACCGTAAGGCCTGCTTAAAAACGATCTCGGCTTTATCCAGATCATAAGTATGAGCTGTCAGGTTGCGGGCATCACCGTATTCAAACCAGGGAAGAGGATCGCTTATAATACCGTACTGCGCCGCCATGCGAAAAAGTTCTTTACGCGTCCGCGGAAGTTCAACGTCGCCTTTGCTTTGATTTTCTTTCAGCCAGCGCTGCATAAATTTCCAGCACAATTCGTATGTAAACTCAAAATTCTGAATTACGCCCGCTCGAAGCACCTCTTCCTGATCCTTTCCGGACCCGGCCTGGCCCGCCGCAACTTTAATAGCGCGCTCGAGAGAATCAACTGCTTTCTGCAGACTGCTAAGATCTAAAACCATACAAACCCTCCGGACATCTTAAACGCAACCCTGACAACAGTTTTATTGTACCTCTTTAATCTAGAGTTTTCAAACCCCTCAACATCCCCCGGAGTGTTCCTCAAAAGTCAGTGGTTGAAGTTCACCCCGGCACGAAAAATTGTTATACTAAAAATTACCGCGGCAGCGTCGACGCTCAGGCCGCGGCACCACGCCCCGGCGGGACAAAGGAGGAATATCATGGCAAAAGCAATAGACCCGGTCTGCGACACGGAAGTGGACACCAAAACAGCATTCAAGAGCGAGTACAAGGATAAGACATACTATTTCTGTTCCAAGGACGATAAGAACGAGTTCGACATGCACCCCACGGCATACACCGGCAAACAGAAAGAAAAAGTAGGAAGCTCAAAAGAAAGCTGCTAAAAAACAAAAGCGGGGCCAGGCATTTTTTAAAGTCCTGACCCCGCTTTATTATTTGTTATTGCAATAAGTTAATTAGGTGTTGTGTTCCCAGAATTTCCCAACAAATCTTCTGCTAAAAGCTTTGCTTGGTCAAGAACGGTTTGAACAGCTTTTTCCTGCAAATCAGGCGGGTACCCATTTAAACGAAGAATCCTGCGAACATTTCTTCTTAAACCGGATTGCACGCTTTCTTTAATGGTCCAATCAATTGTAGTGCTGCTCCGCACTGTTTTCAATAATTCCTGAGCAATTTGTTTCAATATCTTATCTCCGAGAACAGCCACGGCGCTATTATTTACCTCTAACGCCGTATAAAATGCATATTCTCTGAAATCCAGGCCTAATTCCTCGCCTCTTCTGTCAGCTTCTTTTATTTGCCCGGCAAAAGGAATCAGCACTTTTTCTAAAAACTCAACAGTATCAATCATTCCGTTGTGGTAACGTTTTATAGCGTCCGCCAGCATATCAGAAAACTTCTTGCTTTCAACCAGGTTTATTTTTGTTCTTTTCCTAATCTCATCTTTCAATAACTTTTTCAACAATTCAACGGCTAAATTCTTTTGGGGCATATGTTTCAATTCTTCAAGAAAACGCTCGTCAAGTATTTCGATACTCGGCTTCTTTATGCCTGCGGCATCGAAAACATCTATAACTTTATCGGCGGTTATCGCTTCGGATATTATCTGTTTTATCGCTGTTTCCATTTCCTGATCGGATTTGCCGCCCTCATTTCTGTCTGATATTTTGACAAGCCTTGCCTTTACAGCCTGGAATAAAGCAACATTATCGCGTATAGCCATAACCCTTTCATGTGGAACAGAAATCGCAAACGCTTTCAGCAAATTTATTGTATTATCAACAAATGCCTGCTCCCCGTTTTCCTGGCTGAAAATGTAATCAACAATAACAGGAATATATCTTAATTTACCTTCGGAAGTTAGAGTAAAGAATTTCTTCCAATCAAAATGCCTTAATTGATACTCGATAGCCTCATAATATTCTAAACACTTAGCCACAGCTATTTCCTGATCAAGAGCAGGTTTACCTTTCCCGCCGTTTACGGTATATTCTGTTAATGCGTGTTTTAATTCCTGCGCTATGCCAAGATAATCTACTACTAAACCGCCCTCTTTATCTTCTCTAAATACGCGGTTCACCCTGGCAATTGCCTGCATCAGGGTGTGGCCCCTCATAGGTTTATCAACATAAAGCGTGTGTAAACAGGGCGCATCAAAACCTGTAAGCCACATATCCCTAACAATCACAAGTTTTAAAGGGTCTGTAGGATTTTTCAGCCTGTCACCGATAGCTTTTCTTCTCTCTTTATTTCTAATATGTGGCTGCATCCTTAACAAATCACTGGAAGAACCGGTCATAATTACTTTTATACTTCCTTTATCGTCATCTTCGCTATGCCAATGAGGCCTGAGTTTGATGATTTCCTCATACAAATCAACGCAGATTCTGCGGCTCATGCACACAATCATCGCTTTACCGTCCAAAACTGCATTGCGGTCTTCAAAATGCTTTACTAAATCTTCTGCGATTTTCTTAATGCGGTTTGGATTGCCTACTATAGCTTCCAGTCTTGCCCATTTAGCTTTTAACTGCTGGCGCTGGGTTTGTTCTTCTGTTTCAGTTACTTCATCAAACTTTTCATCAACCTTTGGTTTTTCTTCTTCCGTAAATTTAACTTTCGCCAATCTGCTTTCATAATAAATTGTTACAGTTGCCTTATCGTCAACGGCCTGCTGAATATCATAAATATCGACATAATTTCCAAACACAGCCTGAGTGTTGCGGTCTGTGGTTTCTATCGGGGTACCAGTAAAACCTATGAAAGATGCGTTAGGCAATGAATCACGCAGATGCTTTGCATAACCATCAATAAAATCATACTGGCTGCGGTGTGCCTCATCTGCAATTACAACAATATTTTTGCGAAGGCTCAAAGCTTTTATTTCAGCGCCTATATACTCTGCCCTTGGTTCTTTAACAGCAAGAGCGGGCTCAACAATATCTTCCTGCATCGGCATAAACTTTTGAATTGTTGTAAACACAATACCGCCTGAAGCAACTTTTAGTAACTGTTGTAAATTTTTTCTATCCTGCGCCTGCTGAGGCTGCTGACGCAACAACTGCTGGCAATTACTAAATGTGTCAAAAAGCTGGTCATCCAAATCATTTCTGTCTGTCAGTACAACAATTGTGGGGTTATCCAAAGCTAAAACAAGCTTACCTGTATAAAACACCATAATAAGGCTTTTTCCACTGCCTTGCGTGTGCCACACTACACCTGCACGCCTGTCACCTTCTTCTGCAACAGCTATCTTTGTCGTTTCAACAGCCTTGTTTACAGCATAATACTGATGATACGCGGCAACCTTTTTAAGAGTTTTATCTTTGCTCTTTTCATAAACAATAAAATGAGATATTAAATCCAGTAATGTCTCCTTGTTCAACATACCTTTACACATTACTTCTAACTGAGGTAAAACTGAGTCCGCAGTTGTCTTACCGTCTTTTGTTTTCCAGCTTGAAAACCTACCCCAATCGCTTGTAAGTGTTCCACATTTTGCGTCCCACCCGTCACTTACAATAAGCAGCTCATTATAGGTAAATAATGATTGTATAGTTTGTTTATAGGTTTGTAATTGGTTAAAAGCTGTTTTTACGGTAGCGGTTTCATCAGCGGCATTCTTTAATTCTATTACAACAAGAGGCAGGCCGTTAACAAACAACACGATATCGGGGCGTTTATTCAAATTGTTTTCTAGTACGGTAAACTGGTTTACACAAAGGAACTCGTTTTTCTTGGGCTTATCAAAATCAACTATATAAACCTTTTTCCATTCACTACCTGTTTGTGTTCTTATTTCAACATCAATGCCTTCTGTAAGATACTTATGAAATGTTTCATTGTTTATCAACAGGTTTGGGCTTTCAGCACGCAAAACTTTTTTCAGAGCGTCTTCTTTTGCTTCATTTGGAATATCAGGGTTAAGTTTATCGATTGCATCGCGCAGGCGGGTGACAAGCACAACCTCGTTATACTTACGCTCAGGGTGCTCGCCATCAGGCGAAATATCCGGGCCTAAAAGATGCGTATATCCGAGATTTATAAAATAATTAATAGCTATTTGCTCTATTTCGTCTTCACTTATAGAGTTCACGCTTTTACCTCAATCTTTCCGGACATGAGTCTTGGCAACAAATTGTCACGTAGTTGTATCAATGTTTGAATCTCTAATGTATTATTGAGTATTTTAGTATCAATACCATTCGCAATTATCTCAAATTTTTGAATATTTTTTTCATCCGGTTCTATTACTTCGATATTTTCAAAATTTGTCTTACTGATAGAACCAAAGACTGTACCTTCGCCTTCAAAAACACGGAAAGTACTTTCTAGATTTTTCATTGAATAGTAAGTAAAAGAATAAGCTCCTGTTTTATGCTTAATAGCGGAAAGACCACGTCCGATGCAACAATCTTCCATCGCCATATTTATATCACCAACAGGAGCCCGTACACTAATTAGCGTATCGTATCTTTTTGCTTTTCTAGATGGGTTTGTTGTATACATCCTATTAGAAGGAAACCTAAAACCAAAGTCAGTCCTTCCTTGGTAAAACACATCACCTTCACCAGTTTCATTATAACTTTCTCCAGGAGGTGATTGCCCCATAATCAGATTAAAACTATCTCCTAATTTCCCGATTTTCCAGCCCTTCGGTAAGCCATTTACAAATTTGCCATCAAATCCTGGAAAATTGAATTTTACGAACCATTCTTTAAAAATTGCCTGCACCATTTCTTCAAGGGTTTTGTTTGTTTGCAGGTTGGTTTCAATTTTATCATCTAAAGCTGAAAGAATAGAAGCAATTGCTTTTTGTATTTTTTTACTGGAAGGAGCAATGAACTCATACGCACAAATCCTTGATGGCGATGTATGTTTTACAGATGATCCTGTTGCTGAACCTACAATAAAACCTTGATACTGTCTAGTTCTAAGTATCCAATAAACAAAATCCTTGTCTAATTCATCGTTTTTAAACTTTACAAGACCCAATCTTTGATTGTGTAAAAATCTAACTCCTGCGTGTGCAGGTATTTTAGCTGAATACCCTAAAGTATCGCCAGCCTTACTTAGATCAGTCATACTAATTATAATATCGCCTTCTTTTAAAATATAATCTTTTGGTACTTCGCCCTCGTAATATTTAAACTTATCAGTTTTAAAACCACCACCAATTTCAAAATTGCCTGGGGTTAATAGAATGTTTTTAGTTGGTTTGTCTGAAAAATACTTACCCTGGAATGCAAAGCCATGCCTTACTTCAATATGATCTCCCAATTTATATGTTTTCCATCCTTTCGGAAGCTGCTTTTGATCGGATTTCATATCTTGAAGCACAACATATTGTTTCTCAATATTTTTCTTAAATTTATCAGGTATACTATACCAATCGTGAACATCCACGCGAAAAGGTAAATCTGAGTCGTCAAATGCTTCTTTTAAAGATGATAAATTAGTTTTTTGTTCAGGTGTGATGAATGCTGTTAGATCGAGGTCTGATTCCGGCTTTGAGGTAAATTTTACTCGTGAACCAAAGGCCCATACTTTAGTAGAGGGCAAATAACTATTAAGCAAGGAAAGAATTATTTTTCTTTGCTTAACTGTGAGGTCTATCTTCATGCCCTTTCCCACGCTTTACCTGTCATTTTCATGTACAGTTCTATCGCATCGGCTATATAATCTCCCATAGATTCCAGGGCAATATCAGCTTTATTTTCTGAATAATCGTGAGAAGTGTCTACTCTGAATTGCAAATATTTTAACCACTGTTCTATGCTTGAAGAGAAGAGTTTATTTTCATTTGCAATACGGAAAATTTCTTTTGGGCTGTTTGGCATATCGGAGACACCCATTTCTTCAGAAAGGTACCGCTTAAGGACTTTCCATAAACTATCAAAGCAAACTTCAAATCTTTGTATAACAGATTCCTTTACAGCTTCTTGGATAAGTTCTTCAACATCTGTTTTATTTCGCATCTGTTGATAATTTATATATTGCAGTTCAAGATGTTTTAATGATTTCTCAAGTTTATCGTATTCAATCATATTTTGTACCCCACTTTTTTTAGGTTTTTCTTTATTTGCTCATCCAGCATTGATGCTTTGCTCATCTGTTCTTTTAATTCTTTGGTCAGATGTTTCATTTTTTTATCAAAAGATTCATCATCTTCTTCCGTATCTTTAAGTTCAATATATCTTCCAGGAGTGAGAATATGGTTATTTTTTCTTATTTCTTCTATACCTGCAGATTTACAAAAACCAGGAACATCTTTATACTTTTTCTTCCATTCTTTGCCTTTCCAATTATGGTATGTTGCTGAAATCTTTGCGATATCGGCATCTGTTAACTCTTTCTGACTGCGGCTTATCATTGTGCCCATTTCGCGGGCATCGATAAAGAGTATTTCATTGCTGCGGTTACGAAATTTACTATTAGTTTTATTTCGCGCCAAAAACCACAGACAGGCAGGAATCTGAACATTATAAAATAATTGCGCCGGCAATGATACCATGCAATCAACCAAATCATTTTCTATCATTTTTTGCCTGATCAACCCTTCGGAAGACGTGTCACTGCTCATACTGCCGTTTGACAACACTATTCCCGCGCTGCCATATGAAGAAAGTTTGCTTGCAAAATGTTGAAGCCAGGCGTAGTTTGCGTTACCGGGTGGGGGAATGCCATATTTCCATTTATGTGTTTCAGAAGGATTAATTGTATATTCACTCACGTTAAAAGGAGGATTCGCCATAATATAATCCACTTTCAAGTCAGGGAATTTGTCATCTTTAAGAGTATCTCCAAGCTCAATTTTAGCTTCAATACCGCGAATTGCCAGATTCATCTTTACCAGTCTGTAAGTTGTAGGGTTACTTTCCTGGCCGTATATAGATATTTTACCTTTACGGTGTTCATGCATTTCAATAAATCGTTCGCTTTGAACAAACATTCCTCCGCTTCCGCAGCAGCCGTCATAAACTCTTTTCTCGGACTCAGGCGCAAGCATTTCAACCAGTAATTTAACTATACATGAAGGAGTATAAAACTGCCCGCCCCTTTTACCTTCAGCGTTGGCAAACTGGCCGAGAAAATATTCAAATACAAAACCAAGCAAATCTTTGCCTTTTTCCTTCCCTTCGCCGGTTAGAGTAATAGAACCGATTAAATCGATAAGCTCCCCGAGTTTTTGCTTATCTAAAGCCGGTCTTGCGTAATCTTTTGTTAGTACACCTTTAAGTGAAGGGTTATCTTTTTCAATCGCCTCCATTGCATCGTCAATGTCTCTTCCTATAGTGGGAAGCTTTGCTCGTCCCTGAAGCCACTTCCACCGGGCCTGGGGAGGGACATAAAATACGTGATCTGCACTGTATTCGTCTTTGTCTTCAGTGTCAGCGCCGGGGGTAGCCTTGATTTTCAAATAATGTTCTTCAAAAGCATCCGAAATATACTTTAAAAAAATAAGCCCGAGAACCACATGACTGTATTCAGACGGGTTCATATGAGAGCGAAGTTTATCCGCTGTTAGCCATAATTTTTTTTCAAGCTCATAATTCTCAGTCATTTTTTCTCCATTCATTTATTATATCAATTTCTACTATCTTAATAATTTTTCACTTGCTTATAAAGCTTCTTGTCTGATTTTTTACTTAAAACCCTATTTTCTTAC
>CAZSIW010000002.1:0-24040 GCA_964606755.1 uncultured Elusimicrobiales bacterium
TTGCCGGATGTTTGCAGCTTCGTTACAACATCCTTGACTTTAACATTTACGTCTTGTAATTCCTGCTGAAGCTTGATAAAGTCACTAAGCTGAACCGCCAGCTGTGTTTCAAGCAGACCGTCCACGTGTTTATCCAGCGGTTCCCTGCACCCCGCGAAAGAAAGCAGCAGCACAACACCAAAAATAATTTTCTTCACATTGTTCTCCTTTTATGCTTTGTCTGTCATCCCCGAGGGTTGAATCGGGGATCCACAAATAACGTCAACGTCCCTGGATTCTCCCGCCACACTGCCGGCGGGCTGGCTGCTTACTACACGCGGGAATGACAATCTAAAACTGCACAATAAAAGACCTGACAACTTAAGGATGAATCAATAACCGCGGGATGCCTATATCCACAATTACGAGCGAACCCAGGTACGGTTTTGCGGCGTTGGCCACCAGCCCTGTTTTCGCGCCGGCAAAGGTGACCGTTATCGCGGCTTTTACCGCGCAGCCCAGCACAGCGCCCGTGTCGGCATCGATCCCCGAGGGAATGTCCACCGAGGCAACGGGAATGTTCGTTTTGTTGACGGCCTCGATAATGTTTTTATATGCCCCGGTGATCTCGCCTTTTGTTCCGGTGCCCAGCATGGCGTCCACTATGATGCTCGTGTCGCCCGGCAAACTCTCAAATTTGGAGCATGGTATCCGCATTTTCTTAAGTATGTTGTAATTGGCGAGAGCGTCGCCTGCCTTGATCTGGGTTTCATCCTTGACCAGAAAAACGCTTACGTCGTAACCGCGGTTGTAGAGATGCCTCGCGGCGACAAAACCGTCGCCGCCGTTGTTGCCCGGGCCGCATATAACCGCCACCGTTCCCTCGAAAGGTTTCGCAAGGCCTGCCGCGGCGTTGGCCACGGCCTTGCCCGCGTGCTCCATGAGGATCAAAGAGGGGATGCCGAACTCTTCGACGGTCCGCCTCTCTATTTCCTTCATCTGGTCGGTGGAAAATGTTTTGATGGTGCCCATAGTTTATTTCCTTTTCCGGTAGCCGCGTTCGGAGGCTTTGTCTTCCGGCTGATGTGCCGCCGCGTTGACCCGTCTTTTCGTGATTATCTTTTCATTGATCGCCGACACCTTAGCTTTGCGAATTGCCAGGTCCTTGAGCTCTTTTTTCAGCTTGATATAACTCTCCAACCGCCGGGCATCCAGAGCGCCCGTTTCTACCGCTCTTTTTACCGCGCAGCCGGGCTCGTTCATATGCCTGCAGTCGCTGAACTTGCACCCTGAGGCCAGCTCCAGGATGTCCGTGAAAGAACTCTCCAGCACGGTTTCGTTCGCCCAAACCTGGATTTCGCGCAGGCCGGGGTTATCGATGACTATCCCGCCCCGGGGAAGAACTATCAGCTCCCTGTGCGTCGTTATATGTTTTCCGCGGCTGTTCGATGCGTGCACGGAGCCCGTTTTTTGTTTTTCCGCGCCCAGCAGGCGGTTGATGATCGTTGATTTGCCTGAACCCGAGGAACCAAGAAACGCTATTGTTGTGCCTATACTTATGTATTGGTTCAGGCTCTCAATGCCTTGCCCGTTGAGAGCGCTCATGGCGTGTATAGGAAGACCGGGCGCGAGGGACTCTACCTCTTTTATTTTTTCGGCGACATCCGGGCACGCGTCCGTCTTGTTCAGGATGATGACGGGTTTCGCGTTGCTCTCTTTTATCAGAGAGAGGTAACGCTCTATGCGCCTCGGGTTGTAATCGCCGTCAAGGCCGTTGATAAGGAATATTATGTCTATGTTGGCGACCAGCACCTGTTCTACGGTGATGTTGCCGATAACCTTTCTGGAAAATTTGTTGATGCGCGGAAGAACACCTTCGATCGTCGCCAGTTTGCTGCCCGGGGCCATCCTCGCCGCTACCCAGTCGCCCACGGCGGGCAGGCCGGTGACGGCCGAAGAATCAAAACGGAGCTTTCCCGTCATTTCAGCCCTGAACACACCCTGTTCGCTGATGAGCTGGTATATCTCCCTTTGGGCCGTTACCAGCCTGGCCGGAAAGCTGTCTTTGGTTTTTACGTCGTTAAAACTCTTTTCAAAGAACGCGTTCCACCCCAATGCTTTTAAATCCATTTATCTTCGCCCCTGTAATGTCTTGTATATTTTATCATATATCTTCCCAGAATTCCTCAACGAGCCCGCGCGCGTGCTCTATGCCGGAGGTTTTAAGGCGGTGAAGCGGGTGCCAGTGCTCAGGGATAAGCTCGCGGTAGGGCATGCGCGAGAATCGCTCGTCCATGAGAAGTATGACACCCCTGTCGGTCTCGGTGCGGATGACGCGGCCCGCGGCCTGCAAAACCTTGTTCATGCCGGGATAGATGTACGCGTATTCGTAGCCGGACTCCAGCGTTTCCTGAAAACACTGCCGGATGATGTTGCGCTCGAGCGACAACTGCGGCAGGCCGACGCCGACGATAACAACGCCGGAAAGCCGTTCGCCCACCAGGTCTATCCCCTCGCCGAAAACACCGCCCATCACCGCGAAACCGACCAGGGTGGTTTTGCCGAACCGGGAAAACTCTTCAAGAAAATTTGCGCGCTGCGGTTCGCTCATCCCCGAACTCTGGCAGATCACCGATATGCCCGGGTTGGCGTTTATGAACCTGCGGCTGACCTCGTTCATATATTTGTACGAAGGAAAATAGGCGATATAGTTGCCGATCTTGCCCCCGGCAAGAGCCGCGATGCCCTGGGCTATCCTGTCATAAGAGAACTCGCGGGTCTTGTAGGTGGTAGACACGCGGTCGTCGAGCAGAACGCGCAGGTTTTCCGACGGGAACGGCGAGCCGAGCTTGAGCTGTGTCGAATTATCATTGCCGCCAAGCAGTTCCCGGAAGTACGGAAGAGGCGTTAGAGTGGCTGAAAAGAACACAGCGCTGCGCGCGCGCTTCAGGGCTTCCCTGAGCAGGTAAGACGGGTCGACACAGAACAGTTTAACTATAACCTCATCGGCGCCCTGCTCGTAGTAACACCTGTATCTTTCGTCGAAATACTCGGCGGTGCGCAAAAAGTTGTGGGCCTCAAAATACAGTTCCAAAAGTTTCTCGCTGAACGGGTAAGTCTTGCCGGACTCAAGGATCTTTTCCGCTGTCGCTATCAGCGCCTTGAGCATTGGCAGAACTTCTATGGGCGCGTCTTTCGAGACCACGAAACCGGGCACAGCTCCGTCTTCGGCGCCGCCCGTCGCGCAGGCAGAGCTCGCCTGCGCCATGAACCCGCCGAGGTTGTCGAGAGCGGCGCCGAGTTTCAAGAGTCTCGCCGCGTCTTTGCGGCGCTTCGGTTTGCCGAGCGCCTGTTTTACGCCGCTGATCATAGCCTGCGAAAGCTGGGCGGAGAACATCTCGCGGGCGCGGTCCACGAGGTTGTGCGCCTCATCCACCAAAAACAGATATTCTTTCTCGCCCGCGTCCTCGTCGGAAAAAAACCGGCGCAGGTACACCCTGGGATCGAACAGGTAGTTATAATCGCAGATAATGCAGTCGGCCCAGAGCGAGAGGTCAAGGGAGAACTCGAAAGGGCAAAGCGAGTACTTACGGGCGCAGGCTTCTATTGACGGCCGGTCAAAGGTGTCCTGAGCGAACAGTTCCCTGACGGCAGGACGGAGACGGTCGTAGTACCCCTTGGCGAACACGCACTCTTCGGGCGTGCACTCGGCGTCTGGGTTAAAACATATTTTGTCTTTGGCGGTAATGGTGATGGTCTTGAACCGCAGGCCGAGGCGGCGCAGGGTGTCCAGGGCGTTCTGGGCTATCGCTCGGGTGACGGTTTTTGCAGTGGCGTAAAAGATCTTTGAAACGATGCCGTCGCCGACAGCCCTGACCGCGGGGTATACCGTTGCCATGGTCTTGCCGATACCCGTCGGCGCCTGCGCGAAAAGCATCGAGCCGCCGTTGACGGTGCGGCGCACCTCGTCCACAAGCTCCTGCTGGTCGGCGCGGTAAGTTTCGAACGGAAACTCCATGTTAAGTATGGAGGTGTCGCGCGTGCGGGCCCATTCCCTCAGAACCTTTGCCCACGCTATATATTGCGTAGTGATCTGTTTGAAAAATTCGTCGAGCTCGGAGATGGAAAACGTTTGCTCGAACACGCGGGTTTCGCGGCTGTCGAAGTGCGAGTAGACCAGCTGAACCCTGGCTTCTTTCCATTTGTGTGCCAGGCCGTACATGAAGGCGTAGCACTTTGCCTGAGCCCAGTGCAGGGGATGGCTTTCCTCGGTCAATTCATCGAGCGGTTCAGAGGTGGATTTTATCTCCTGGATAGTCAGGTCGTCCTCGGTCTCGAACACGCCGTCTATGCGCCCGCCGATCTCAAGGCGGATCCCGTCTTTTTCAACCGCGTGCGAGACGACCACCTCCGCGGTGTAGCGGTTCTCGAGCGACGAAGCGAGCCTGTTCGCCCGCTGTATCGCCTGGTGATGCCATATCCCCTCGGCAAGCCTGGAGCTGCCGACAAACCCGGCGTCGATGTCGCCCGTCTGAAGCACGAATGCTATAAGGTCCCTGACCGAAACCCTGAGTGTGTACATTATTTAGAACCTTTTATATTTATAAGCATTAATATTCCATATTTGCCGTTGAATTACAAAACCCCTTTGAGCCGTCAATGAGCGAGGAGTAGCGTATTAAGCGGTTTTCGGGGCCGTCGCCGAGGACTGTCTGAGGGCGGCACGTTATTTGTGCCGACCGAGTTCCGCAGGCGCCGAAAAACTCCGAGTGAATGGCGAATGGGGCGCATTTCTTTTTCATCATTTTCTTTGTGCGCCCAAAGAAAATGATGTCGGGGTGCAAGGGGGTGAAGCCCCCTTATTAATCAATCTCAATTATCTCACTTCGCTCGTGATGATAGGTTACTGAAATCTTTATCTTATCATCGTTGACCATCCGCCCGACCACTCCGGCAAGCTCTTCGAGAATGTTATGGTCCTCGCTGATATGAGCCAGCAAAACCTGTTTTAGCGGGCTGTCCGGCCCGCCGATGCGCGTGATGAGCTCCGCCGCGGCATCGTTGCTGAGATGCCCCTCGTCGCTCAACACCCATTTCTTCGCCGCCCAGTGCCGCGTGCCGTTCTTTACCATCTCCACGTTGTGGTTCGACTCGATCACCGCCACGCTGGAACCGCTCATGGCGTTTACTATCCCGTCGTCGATCTTGCCGCAGTCGGTGACATAGCCGATCTTCCTGCCCTTGTAGACGATACAAAACCCGAGCGACATGGTGACGCACCCCGCGCGGTGGGACGTGCTGAAGGGGAACACCAGGAACTCGCCCACCCTGAAACGGGTGCTAGGATGGAACCGTACCAGTTTGTGCTCGTTCAGCTTTTCGATCCCGCTGTCATCGGATCCCGAAAGTATATTGTTATATATCCTTTTGTGCAGGTAAATGGGTATGGAATGATCGCGCGCCATGCGCACAGCCGTACGGCTGACGTGATCCGTGTGGGCGTGGGTGATCAAAATACCCTTGATCCGGCTTGCGGGCAAGCCGACACCCCCGAGCTGCTCCAGAACGTAACGGTAACTGAGCCTTCCGCAATCGATGAGCAGCGCCTCGGTTTCGTTCCAGACGACCGTACAATTGCCGCTGCTACCGCTGCCCAATACGCATACTTTAAATGACATGCACTTTTCCCCTGATCATTTCCGTCGGTATTTATAATGCAATAAACATATACTTTACATTAGATTTGTGTTTACCTGCAGGAGAGCGCTTTTTTTGATTCTCTGCCTTGTATATTTTCCATGTGGAAGCGGTGACCCGGCAAGGCGGGATTAAGGCTATTTATCAATGTACTCTTTTACTTTTTTTATCAGATATTTTTCATCGAACGGTTTCGCTATGAACCAGTCGGCGTGTTTCTCCATCGCGGCGTCAACGTCGCTGCCCGATGTTTTGACGGTCAGCACGATTATGGGGATATGTTTTGTGTCTTCGTTGGTCTTGATCTGCTCGCAGACGGTATAACCGTCCATGTCAGGCATGCCGATATCGAGTATGATAAGGTTCGGCTGTTCCACCTTCGCTTTCACGAGGGCCGTTATGCCGTCGTACGCGCAGTGCAGCTCGCAGCCCGTGGCCCGCAGAGTTATGCGCAGAAGATCTACTATGTCCGGATCGTCATCAACCAGTAAGATTTTCTTAGTTTCCATAATGAGCCCGCAGCAAAATCGCCAACAGGATTATAATTTTATATTATCAAATAGTTGTTGTTTTATCAAGGAAATTATTTAACGGCAAGGCGTGGGTAAACCTGCTTTGCCCAGGCTTTGATGGCGTCCCAGTTCCTGAAATCGCCGTTGGGGACAATGATGAATCTTAGAAGCAGGCGGTGAAAGAAACTTACTTTCTTGCGGTCCATGACGCCCGCGAATATACCCAGGTCAACCGATTTTACAAGCGCCATAGCCTTGATCGCGTACGACTCAGCGACTTTCCTGTTCGCCTCCGTGTCTTCCCTGACGGCCAGGCAGACCTCAAAATAGGCGACGGGCATCTTGTTAAGAACTTCTTTGTTCTGCTTGATCAGCCTCATGGAGTCTTTCAGCCATTTCCCCATATAAACACCGCTCCCTATGACGACGGCGTTGTACTGGGCGATATTCTTGACCTGTTTCGCAGGTAATACGTCTACCTCGGCGCCTTCCTCCCTGAACGTTTGTCCGATAGCCTCAGCCACCGTGGCCGTTGAGCCGTATTTTGACGCGTAGGCCACAAGGATCTTGTTCGGTTTTATATTGTTCTGCTGTGCGTGGCCTTTAGCCGCATAGCAATCCGCGCCCAGAAATACCAGCGCGCAAAGACAAAGCGTAATATATGTCTTCATATCCGGTCTCCCTGTTTCATCTTTCTATATTATTTTATCATGAAAATGTGTATTGTCAATGGTCCATTTCGCCTATCGACAATATTTGTGCTATAATGCATGTCCTATGTCATTGATAAGTTTGCATAATATCCGCATGGTTTTTGACGGGCCACTGATCTTGGACGATGTTTCCATGGACATCGACAAGGGCCAGCGCATCTGTATTCTCGGGCGCAACGGCGCGGGCAAATCCACGCTTATGCGCATAATAAACGGGGAGATAAAACCCGACGCGGGCGAGGTGATAGTGACTCCCGGGCTCAAGGTATCTTATCTCGCGCAGGACGTCCCCGAAAATATTACCGGCACGGCGTTCGACGTTGTGGCCTCCGGAGCCGGCAAGATAGGCGATAGCCTGGCTGAGTATCACCGCCAGCTCGCGTGCCCGACCGCTGACGACCTTCTGCACAGCCTCCAGCACGATCTTACGGAGCACGACGGCTGGCAGATAGAGGCAGTGATAAACCGCGTGCTCGAACAGGTGCAGGTGAAACCCGATGTCGAGTTCGCCTCACTTTCAGGCGGGCTGCGCAGGCGGGTGTTCCTTGCCCGCGCACTCGTGATAGAACCCGACCTTTTGTTGCTGGATGAGCCCACCAACCACCTTGACCTTGAGTCCATCAAATGGCTCGAGGATTTTCTGCTCTCAGCCCGGCTCACGGTTATGTTCGTGACCCATGACAGGCGTCTTTTAAAAAAGCTGGCCACACGGATAGTTGAGATAGACAGGGGCAAAATAATCGACTGGAGCTGTGACTACGTAACATTTCTCGAACGCAAACAAGCGGTCCTTGATAATGAAGACAAGGCGAACGCCTTGTTCGACAAAAAGCTGGCGCAGGAAGAGGTTTGGATACGCCAGGGCGTAAAGGCGAGGCGCACGAGGGCCGAGGGCCGCGTCAACGCGCTAAAAAAGATGCGCGAGGAACGCAAACAGCGCAGGGAACGCACCGGAAACGTCTCCATGACCATCAGCGACGGAGGCCGTTCTGGCAACAAGGTCCTTGAGGCACAGCACGTTTCGTTCGCTTACGGCGACAAACAAATAATCAATGATTTTTCGTTTACGCTTACCCGCGGGGACCGCATCGGCATAATAGGGCCCAACGGCTGCGGGAAAACCACACTGCTTAACATCCTGCTCGGCAAGCTCGCCCCGCAGAGCGGGCAGATAGAGCTTGGAGCCAACGTGCTTCCTCTCTATTTCGACCAGCTGCGCAAGGGGATAGACACCGAAAAAACAGTTTGGGAAAACGTTGCCTCCGGGGACAACGTCTTTATAAACGGCAAACCCAGGCATGTCATAAGCTACCTGCAGGATTTCCTGTTCACATCGGAACGCGCGAGGACACGCGTGAAATGGCTGTCGGGCGGCGAGCGTCACCGGCTCCTGCTGGCGCGCTTGTTCACTATCCCGTCGAACATGCTGGTTTTTGATGAGCCGACCAACGACCTCGACACCGAAACCCTTGAGCTCCTGGAAGAGATTTTATTGCAGTACGAAGGGACCCTGCTTGTGGTGAGCCACGACAGGGAGTTTTTGAACAACGTGGTGACCTCCGCGCTGATCTTCACCAAAGACGCCAGAATCAACGAGTACATAGGCGGTTACGACGACTGGGAACGCCAGCTCGCCAACAGCGTTGAGCAGCCAAAACCAGAGCCGGCAGTTAAAAAGGAAAAACCCGTCCCAGCGCCTAAGGGTCCGCGAAAAATGTCCATGAAAGAAAAACGGGAACTAGAAAATATTCCGTCAGTTATAAGCGCTCTGGAAACCGAACAACGCGACATACACATTCAACTGGCTGACCTTAAACAGTGCCAGCAACCGGGCTTTGTGGCCCAGTCAAAATCCCGCCTGGCCGAGATCGAATCGGAGCTGTCCAAAACATTTAAACGCTGGGAAGAGCTGGAAACACTCGCAAAAGAAGGGAACGATACGAAGGCGGGTTGATCAGTTTATCAATTTTCCGATCAATGTGTTTATCTTTGTTTTTGTTATTTTGACGTCTACGAGCTTGTTGTTCAAATGGCTGCCTTCCGAAGCCTCAAAGAAAACTTTTAAATTAGTCCTTGTCCTTCCGGTGCACATTATCCCTTCGGTTTTTTCAACAAGCACGTTCTGTGTCGCGCCGAGCAGCTCGGCGTGTTTCGCGACAGATATTTTATCAGCCAGTTCCCTTACCCGCTCGTGCCGCTCTTCCTTTTCAACGCTTGAAACCGTCTCGGGTATGTTATACGATGCCGTACCTTCCCGCGCGGAGTATTTGAAAGCGAATACGGAATTGAACGCGCAGCGCTCTATCAGATCAAGCGTCATTTGAAGATCTTCTTCCGTCTCTCCCGGGAAACCCGTCAGTATATCGGTTGTAAGGCTTATACCCGGTACCCTAGTTTTTATATCGCCCACGAGTTTAAGATAAGCATACGCCGTGTAACGCCGGTTCATGGCCTTTAATATTTTATCCGAACCGCTTTGAAGCGGCAGGTGGAGATGCTCGCAGAGTTTACCGAGTTTACCGAAGCTGTCTATAAGTTTTGGGGACAGGTCCTTCGGATGGCTCGTCATGAACCGTATTCGTTTGAGTCCCTCGATTCTGTCGATCTTTGCAAGAAGATTGGGAAAATCGCCGCCGTCACGGTCCTTGTAGCTGTTCACGTTCTGCCCGAGAAGCACAACCTCTTCCAACCCGTGTTTAATGCCGGACCTGATCTCTTCTATTATTTCGCCGGACGGCCTGGATTTTTCGGGGCCGCGCACGTAGGGCACTATGCAGTAAGAGCAATAGTTGTCACAGCCTCTCATTATCGTCACGAACGCCGCCACGGGCGATTCTTTCGATCGGGGATCGATGCGGGCGAACTTTTTTTCGCCGGCGTCGCTTTCGAGCGCGAAGGCGCGGTTATAGATCTCTTCAAAATGATCGATCTCGCGGGCGCCCACGACAAGGTCAACGACCGGGAACCGTTTTTTCAATTCGGCACCCATTCTCTGCGCGGCGCAGCCGGTCACGATTATTTTCAGCTCCGGTTTTTTTCTTTTAAGGGGCCTGAGTCTGCCGATATAGGAAAGCGCCCTGTGTTCCGCGTGGAAACGCACCGTGCAGGTGTTCAGCACGACAACATCGGCTTCCTCCGCCGACACAGCCTGCGTCATCCCCAGGCTTGCCAGATGAGAAGCCACTAAAGCAGAATCCGCAACATTCATCTGACAACCAAATGTTTTTATAAAATATTTCATACAATTATATTCATTAATGTTTATTAATTTCGGGGTGTCATTCCCGTGAAAGCGGGAATCCAGGAGTGTTCTGCGAAAACAATTTATGGATCCCCGATACAGGCATTCGGGGATGACAGAAAAAACAATTACAACACACCATGTTTATTGTATTGTAGTTCTTGATGTTAGTCTCTATATTCTCTGATTATTTCAGTGAATATCTCGCCGTACTCTTTTTGTTTCGCGGCGCCGACGCCGAACACCGTGGCGAACTGATCGAGGGTCTTGGGTTTCACGACTGTCATATCCCTGAGAGTCTTATCGCTGAAGATTATATAGGCCGGAACGCCTTTTCTGCCGGCCAGCTCGGTGCGTTTGGCGCGCAGCATGTCGAACAGCTTTTCATCGACACCCTCCCAATCCTGGGACCGCTTGGACCTGCTTTTCTTTTCGATGTCCTTCTTTTTCGCCGCGACAATCGGTTTTGCGAGTACAGGCGTTATTTCGCCTTTTAACAAACTGCGCCCCGTATCTGTGATAGCGATCGTCATGAACTCGCCCTCGCGCCTCAAAAAACCCTGGCCTATCAGCTGTTCGATCATGAATCTTATATAAACTTTGGTCTCCGAACTCATCAAACCGAACGTTGAAATATTTTCGTGCCCTCTCTGCTTTATAACCAGAGACGCGGTTCCTCTTAAGATGTCAGAGATGTAATCGGCCCCAAACCTTTCCTGAACCTTGGCAACACAGGAGATTATTTTCTGGCCGACAATAAGCGGGTTAGGCACCATATCCACCTCGCCAAGACAGTAATCGCACGCGCCGCAGTTTGCCTCTTCGTATTTTTGAGCGAAATAGTTTACCAGGTACCTGTGCCTGCACTCCGGGCGCACGCAGAAGTTGTACATGGCTCTCAGTTTCTGCAGCATCACTAACCTGTCCGCTGAATCTCGAAGCATGAACTCCCATATCCTGTAATCTCCGCCGGAATAAAAGAGGTAACAGTCGGCAGGAAGACCATCCCTGCCAGCACGGCCCGTCTCCTGCTGGTAATGCTCTATGGATTTGGGCATCGCCGCGTGAATTATATAGCGTATGTTCGAGCGGTCGACACCCATGCCGAACGCGATCGTCGCGACAATGATGTTCACCCTCTCCTGCGAGAACTCTTCTTGGTTTTTCTTGCGCTCAGGATCACCAAGCCCCGCGTGATAGGGCAGGTTCTTATAACCGAGATCGTTGAGCTTTTTGGAGATGGTGTCGACATCGGCGCGCCTCAAACAATATACTATCCCGGGCTCGTTGGGATGTTTTTCGATAGCGTCGACTATCTGCCCTAGCACATTGCCCGACCGCGGCAATATCCTGTAACACAGGTTCGGCCTGTCGATGTTGCCCACGTAGACGTGCGGCGCGTCGAGGTTCAACTACGCAATTATGTCCGCCTGCACCTGTTCCGTTGCCGTGGCGGTAAAGGCGTGGACGCCGATATTTTTGAACTCCCTTTTTATCATGCCCAGCTGGCGGTACTCCGCGCGGAAGTTGTGGCCCCAGTGGCTTATGCAGTGGGCCTCGTCGATAACAAAGAACGAGAGCTTTACGCTCTTTAGAAGGTCGGACGTGTGTTCTATCAGAAGCCGCTCGGGAGAAATGTATAGAAGTTTTAATGTTCCTGCTCTGATCTTGTCCACTACCGCCTGCTGGTTTTTCGCGGTGAGGCTGGAGTTCAGGCATTCCGCGGCGATACCCATTTCCTTAAGGTAATCCACCTGGTCTTTCATCAGAGATATCAGGGGAGAGATTATCACGGTCATCCCGTCTGAAATAAGCGCGGGCAGCTGGAAACACACGGATTTCCCGCCGCCGGTGGGAAGAACGGTGAGCGTGTCTTTTTCGTCCATTATTGAAAGGATGGCCTCTTCCTGGAATGTTCTGAAACTGGTATAACCCCAGTATTTTGTCAGTGTTTGAAGTATAAGGTTTTTCATAAATATTTATTTGTCCTGTACAGTGTTCGGGTTTTTATTTTCCGTACCATCAAGGTTATACGCTATATAGATCATCGCCTTCGTTGCCCAGTATTGCAGACAGGCGACTATTGCAGCGGCCACGGCGACAAAACCCGCGGGAAATATCCCTGTGGCCCGCGCGCCTCCTGCGCCGAACAGGCCGGAGATATGCACGGCTAACCCGGGGTCTCTGAGCATAAGGAACCCAACGAAGAGAGTTAACGTTCCTGCGGTGAGCGCGGTAAAACAGCTCGTCGCGCGGCTCGTTCTCCGGTAACAATTTGCGTCATATTTCTCGTCAAAGTGTAGCCGCCTGCCCTGGTAGAGCCCGGCCACCATGCCGGTGAGAAACACCCCCAGCGGCATACCCCTCAGCAGCGCCAGAGCCGCGAACGCCCAGAAAAGATAAAGAACAACAGCAAATCTTATACTGAACGTGTAAAATGCCTTTTTCATCTCTTTGAAATAAAGCACTACAAGAATAAAGCCGACCGCGAACCCCAGTATGCCGGCGTTACCGATAGCGATCTGGCGCAATTTCATCAATCGCGTCAGGTAAAGCGTCGCCGCCCCCCACCATCCCAGGATCGAACACATCAGGGGGAAACCAAACACTATGAAAATGTTGATAATAAAAGATTCTGTTTTTTTCATCGTTATATTGTAAAATTCTCGGACTTGAAATTGGCGTAAAACCTGCCGCTTTCCGCTGTGAACTTGAGAACGCAGTAATCCGGGTCGCTCACGCCTTTCGGATAATACATCTCGTCCCCGCTCTTCCATATCATCTTTTTTGACCCAGCGTCTTTCAAAACTTTCATCGTCCCCTTGAGCATGACGCCCCTGAAAAACCGCTGGTCGCAGAAATACACGCATGCCTTCGGGTTTTTGGCATATTGTTTCACTCTCATCGAAGAGGTGTTCGTTGTAAAATAGATGTGTTTTATGCCGTCGCGTTTCCGCGGCGGCAGCATCGCCTTTGTGTTGGGGAAACCATCCCCGTCAACCGAGCTGATGATCGACACCTTAACATTGTCGATCATATTCCCTACCGTCTTTGCGAACTCCCTCATATTACCTCCTTCTATTCGCAGTCGTTGTCCATCTCCGCGTCGCTGATTATCTTCTTCTCGGAAAGATATTTTTTGGCGCGGACGGTGACCGCTATGACGCAGGCCAGGGCCAATACAAGCACACTTATATGCATCCAATTTATTTTGTGGTGCAATATCATTTTGTAAACAATGTTGGTCCCCAAAACATACGCGCTTATCTCCGGTATCATCCCGAGCCAGGTCCACAATAAAAACGTAGAGAAATTCACCTTCGTGAGACCGAACCCGTAATTAAGGAACGCACAAGGGAATATCAGCGCTATTCTAGACCCCGCGACAATGTAAGCGCCGTATTTGTTGGTCATTTCATCAAGATTGTTCAGGTGGTGAGATCTTTCAAGGTGTTTTTTTATGTAATCTCTGGCGATGTAGCGGGATATAAGAAAACATATCCCTCCTCCGAGAGCCGAGCCTACGCTCGCGACCACGATGCCCACCAAACTGCCCAGTATCACCCCGGCCGTGATGGTTAGCACGGAAATGGGCGCCATAAAAACCGTCGCGATTATGTATATCACAAAGAAAACAGTTGGAGCCCAGTAACCGAATCCGTCTATCCACTGATGAAAATGTAAAATATTGTGCCTTAAACCGGTAACGTTGACCAGAACATAAACAGCTGCTATGACCAGTATGAAACCCAACAGATGAAGTAATTTATTTTTGTTCATTCGCCTCGCTCCATGTTGCCCGCGGATTCGCCTGCCAGGTAGCCGGTGGAAAAGGCCTCCTGCAGATTATAACCGCCGGTGATTCCGTCCAGGTCTATTACTTCGCCGCAAAAGTACAGGTTCTTGACCAGCTTTGATCCCATGGTCTGCGGGTCAAGCTCGTTCAAGCACACCCCTCCGCGCGTAATAGTCGCTTCTTCGATGGGGCGGGGTTTGGTTATATTGACCCTGAAATCGCTGAGCTTGTCCGTGATCCGCCTGCGTTCAGCGCGGCCTATCTCACAACACTTCAGGCCGTCTGTTGCACCAAGTTGTTTTTCGAAAGCACAGGCGAACGACTCGGGAAAAAGATCTTTCAGGTAGCCTTTAAAAGTTTTGTTACCGCAGGCCAACCATTCTTTTTGCAGTACCTTGTCTAGTTCCTCGGGATTATACTGCGGCATGAAATTAAACGACAGTTCTGCTTGCTTCCCCGCTGCCAGAGCCTCAGCCGCGTCCCCGCTTAATATCAACACCTTGGGGCCCGACACGCCGAAGTGCGTAAACAACAGGTCGCCCTGCTGGGAATATTTTTTCTTACCCTCCACCACCAGCGTGATAAGAACGTTTTTAAGAGTGACCCCCTGCAGGTCCTTGATAGAAACGTCATCTGATTCTAGAGATACCAGGGCCGGCCTTAGGGGCGCGATCTTGTGCCCGCACTGTTTCGCGAACGCGTACCCGTTGCCGTTAGACCCTGTTTTGGGGTACGATAAACCGCCAGTAGCAATGACCACATTTTTAGCGGTTAACCTTTCCCCGTTAATTAGAACAACGCCAGCCGCAGATCTTTTGTCCTGCGTCAATATTACTTCTTTCACGGCGCTGTTGTGGGTGACCGTGACGCCATGCTGTTTTATATACCCGCGCAATACCGCCAGCACGCTATCCGCACTATCGTCTACGGGAAACACCTTGCCGTCTGGGTTGGTGCGCATCTCGAGCCCGCGCGCGGCAAAAAATGAGATCAGGTCTTTGTTAGAGAACACGCTCAGTGCCCTGTATAAAAACCGGCCTTTCCCGTCCGCCCCGAAAGCCTCTATAAAACTTTTTATATCAGCGCTATTGGTAATATTGCATCTGCCGCCGCCGGTCATCAAAAGCTTGCTGCCGACCTGGTACGTTTTCTCGAGGAGCTTTACCTTTACCCCGAGCTCCGCCGCGCGGCCGGCCGCCAACAACCCGGCTGGACCGCCTCCAACAACTATTACGTCATTTTCCATAAACCTCTCTGCCTTAAATATATCCTAATATGAAATTGTATCAAATCGGTAAAACTTTAAACAGATATTCCTTCGGGCGAAAAAGCAGTAACAAGTGGAACTCGACCATTGCCGTGCCCGCTTTAAGTTAATAGACTGTTATTATGAATAAAACAATCGGCCCAGTTGACACGGGAAATATCGTCAAAGCGCTTATGGAGATGTTCGGGCGGACGTTTGCCGAAGAGCTCGCGATCGAGATCGCTCAGGAGACTCCGGCGGCACTCTTCCAGCTTCTTGTGGTCGCTCTGTTATTCAGCATAAATTCAAAAGTCGCGCTGGAGGCCGCAAAGAACGCCTTCGATAGGGGTTGGACTTCGCCAGAGAAACCACCGGCCTTATCATACGATGACGCCGGCAGCTACGACAAACGCACGGCCAAAAAAATCGGTATGTTGGCAGGGGCTGTCATGGACCGCTATAAGGGAGATCTGCGGATATTGCGCGAGATGGGCGGACACAACTCCTTTCTGGAACGCGAGCTCCTGAAAAAATTCAAGGGTGTAGACGACAGGGGCGCGGATATATTTGTAAGAGAAATACAGGCGGTCTGGAACGAAAATTATCCTTTTCTTGACAGGCACGCGCTGACCGCCGCCCGCAGGCTCGGACTGGGCGACGACCCTGACAGGTTAGCCGCGCTTGTTGAAAAACAGGACTTCCCAAAACTGGCCTCGTCACTTTCGCGGATCGGGCTTTCTCATGCGTATGAGGAGGTCAGCCGAAGGGCAGCGTCTCTGAGCGGGGCAGCGGACGGAACGCAAAAGGAGAAGGTTCTTATTCACACGTAACCCATAACTTATTCGCCGTTATATGCTGTTCTAAGTAAAACATACCAGGTAGTCCCGCTTCAGCGGGATTTTTGTTGCGCGTTGTCCCGCCCAAGGCGGGATAAGGGTGCCGGAGCCGAAAAGGCCCGGCCAAGGGAGGTATTTTATATGCCGTTAGCTATCATTGAACATGAATTCGGTGCCGCCGATGTTCTTCATCTCGAGGAAGAGGCCCTACCCCAGTTAAGGCCGGATGAGGTCGCGGTACGCGTGTACGCGGCCGGAGTTAACCCTGTAGATGCTTTTATCAGGAAGGGGATGATGAAAGACTCTTTCCCCGTGCCCCTTATTCCCGGCTGTGAAATAGCCGGCGTGGTGGAAAGGGTCGGCAACAAAGTATTCGACTTCAGGAAAGACGACGAGGTCTACGGGATGATCGGGTTTACCGGCGGTTACGCGGAATACGCCGTCACAAAAGAATCTTATCTCGCGCCCAAACCAGAAACGCTTGATTTTACGTTTGCCGCGGCCGTGCCGCTGGCGGCGCTGGCGGCGTGGCAGTCTCTTTTTGAGCTGGGCGCTTTGAAAGCCGGGCAGCGCATACTTATCCACGGAGCGGCGGGCGGGGTAGGCGGGTTCGCGGTACAGTTCGCGAACAATATCGGCGCCTACGTGATAGGGACAGCGGCAAAACAGGATTCCGAATACTTGTGGGAACTGGGCGCCAGCGAGGTCATAGATTATAAAGCCGTCAGGTTCGAGGAAGCGGTTGGCGACGTAGACTTCGTTCTGGACCTGATCGGCGGTGACACGCAGGACCGTTCCTGGGCGGTGCTCAAAAACGGCGGAACTCTTGTAACATCAAAGAACCCGCCTTCAGAAGAAAAGGCCCGCCAGAAAAACGCCGTTGCGAAAACACTTTTGGTACATCCGGACGGGAAACAGTTGAGCGAAATAAAGGTCCTCATAGACGCTTGCCGTGTGAGGGTGACCGTGAGCGAGGTGTTCCCGCTCAAGCGGGCGTCGCAGGCGCACCTGCTGCTCGAGTCCGGCAACCACACGCGTGGGAAAATAGTCCTGCAGATCTGAACGCGGTTCAGGGGGGGTTATGGAAGTAAGGCTCGGGAAAGTGGCTGACTATTTCGCTCATGTCGGAGCGATCGGTTTGAGGCTGGAACATGACCTATCGGTCGGAGATTTGATCCACATCAAGGGCCATCAAACCGATTTTACTCAGACCGTGGAATCGATGCAGATAGAGCACGAAGAAGTGCAGGCTGCGAAGAACGGGAACGATATCGGGATAAAGACAAAAGAAAAGGCCCACCACGGCGATACGGTATTCAAGGTTTTAGGCGACGCGACCGAGCACGATCACAACGTCCTGCCGTGAGCGGGGATGCCGGTCAAACGTCTATGTGCAGGAACCGGCGCACGAGGGCGCTGATCGAAAATGTCACGAGCGCCACGCCGAAACTTATAAACGCCATCTCGAGAAACCTTTTCTTAAACGGCAGATCTTTGGCGACCGAGATATAAAAAGTAAAGACCAACACGACTATAACGGCGTTCAACACCACCATGCCCAGGCAGACAAAAATATTGCCGAACACGGTGTACGGAAAAATCAGGAATATCATCGTCGCCAGGAACGCGAGGCCGGTGTAGACCGCAGACTTAGCGGGGTTTTTCTCCGCCTGATCGGACCTCGCGGACATATACTGGGCGGCCGCCATCGATAGAGAACCGGCGATCCCGGTGACCAGACCGGCCGCCAGAACAAGCTTAGTGCTGGCAAGCGCCAGGGTAAACCCCGACAGCGCGCCGGTCAGCTCGACCAGGGCGTCATTCAAACCCAGGACCACCGCGCTCACATATTTGAGCTTCTCTTCGTTGACCATCGAGATAAGCTCGTGCTCGTGGCGTTCCTCGTCGTTTATCATGGTCTGAAGGCCGATCGGGACACTGTCGACAAGCGACATGTATATCTCCTGCGTTTTCTTCTCGCCTCTCTCCATTAGCTTCAGGCCGAATGTCAGGCCGAAAACCCGAATCACGAACAAATAGGCCAAGAGCTTTATCCTGTCCGCCGTCACCGAGGCTTTTGTCTGCTGTGCCCAGAACCTGAAGTGCGTGTATTCTTCTTGCGCCATGCGGTTTAGGACCTCGCGGTTATGCCCGTCTTTTTCCTGCTTCGCAAGCCATAGATAAATAAAATGGTCGGTCAACTCGTTGCTCTGGCTGGCAACAGCGTATGCATGAGCGTTTTGATTATCCATAGAATTGAGGCTCCCTTAGTGTGGTGTGTTGCACAGATCTTTACATTTGCTGAGCCAATTTTGTCCGAATTCAAGGCGTGAGGCGCGCCGCGTGCCCTCTGCGGCACGTTAGCGCCGCAGCAACGCAGAAGTCGGGCAAAAGGGGCTCAGCCCGAAGGGAAGGTTCATCTTTGGCCAATTGCTGCCTCTCTCGTCCTAAACGTAGCTTTTGCTACGCCAGCGGACTCGTTCGTTGCACTTGGCTCAAATCTGAACCTTCAAATGTAATGCTATGTGTGACACACCACACTAGTTACTCATGGCATTGTAGAAATATATGCCCTGTTTTGCAAGGTCTTTTGAATTAATTTACAGCTTGCCCGCGGGCGGCGAGTCCGGAACCGGTTTATGTGATGCGTTATTGACATTATCCGTTCAAAAATATATATTTACAAAAACAAAAGGGTGATCATATGGAACACATTAATCCCGTCATGAAACACGCAAATCATCGGTTCTGCCTCGCGGCTATTTTTTCATTTTTGCTTGCTTTTTTATCCGTTGGCGCTTTCTGTGAAGATAAAACCCAGAACCCTGGCGTGCCTCTGCCTGTCTATTTGACCGAGCTGCCTAACCTGAACGATTACGATATTTTCGCGAACGGCGGCTGGGACGGGAGCTGGTACGTGGGTTATAACGTGTGCTGGATAGAACAGGTCTCTAGCGCCCCGGCTCAAAACTTCAGAAAAGCTTTTATCGGCGCGAAGATCGGAAGGGAAAAAACGCAGTCCGTCCCCGGCAAGCCCGTTTGGCAAAAAGAACCCGTGCCGGGCAGCGTATATATAGGTGTGTCCTCCACTCCGTCATGGTCCTCGGACCAGTCATATTTTCTTGTTGACACCGCTGATATCCCTCTTGACGCCGACCCGGAGAACGCTGTTGACGGGGTAGGCGAGTCTCGCTGGTTCTGGCGTGAAGTACCGTTAAGCGCCGTCAGTTCCGAATCACCGAACTACCTTGCGTTATGGTCTCCCACCCCGTATTTCGTATCTACCGCTTCGAGCCCCGTGCTTTGCGGCGGTTGGGGAAGCAAAAAGGTCAACTCCTGGCTTAACAATGATATCCACGGATACCCTCCCATCAATCCCGTGAGCTCTCTAAAGACACCCATCACCGTGTTTGAGCCGGCCATCGGGATAAAACTTATACCGAAAGGCACAGAGCAGACCATCAGTGTCAATATCGAAAAGATCGCCGAGGGCAGGGCGGGAACATCAAACAAAACCATGTTCGTTTCGGTCGTGGGCGACCATATAGAAAGAGCGTGGATAGAAGTGTTTAAAGACAACAAGTGGGTCAAATATTCAAGGTATGTATATGCTCCCCCGTTCATCTTCACGATAAAACCCGAAACCCTGCCGACAGGTGCGGTAAAAATAAGAGCCGTAGCCGCGGATGAATGGGAAAATACAGGCTCCAGCGGCGCGGCGGAGCTGATGGTCACAAAATGATCCCGTCGTGACGGGGTCATCCCCAAATGTTTTAATTGGGGATCTATAAAGGCGTTTAGATTTCGGGGCCGGGCCGGAAACTGACAAAACAATGCTGACATCTAATGGGTTGAACAAAATGGAGCCGCGAGCAACACCTGCGTGGCTCACAAAACCCGGTTTTCTTGCGGGCTTGCTTTCCCTGCTGCTTTTTCTTGTACCGCTTGTGCCCGATGTGAGACTATCCCGCCCGAAACTTTTGCTCCTCGAAACCGGTATTTATTTTCTGCTTTTCGCCTGCGCGTTCCATTCACTGTTCGTCAAAAAGCTCAAGTTACGTTTCTCCTACATTTTGCCTCCTCTTCTGCTGTATGCTGCCGCCTCTCTTGTATTTTATTTTCTTTCATCCGACAAACCCGTCGCGCTCACGGAATTAAAACGTTCCCTGCTTTCGTCCTGCGCCTTCATAGTGGTTTCCTGCCTGGTCTCCGCCCAGGCGCGGAACGTCGTAATTTATTCAATGCTCGGCGGCAGCCTGCTCTCGTTCGTGTACGGGGTACTCCAGCACTCTGGCGGCTTATGGATGATAGGCGTGCCGAAAATGGACCGCGTTATGTCTACGTTCGGAAACCCGATATTTTTCGGCGTATACATCGTTACAATCATACCTGTGTCCGCAGCCCTGTTCATCAACTCCAAACGTTTTTTTCATATATTTTTGCTCGCGGCCGCGTTGTGGGCGCTGTACCTTTCCAAGACTAGAGCCTCTTTTATCGCACTCCTGTTCTCTGCGGTAGTTTTTATCCTATTGAACACCGGGTCCGCGAAAAAAAGGATATTCCTGCTGGCGGGGATGTGCGTTGTTTTCGCGGGGTTCTCTCTTTACTCAAAAAATATCTGGTTCAGGCAGCAGGAACATCTCCTGATCTGGCGTGACACGCTAATGATGTGGGCCCATTCTCCATGGATAGGCACCGGGCCGGGGACTTTTCACCTCTACTTTCCGCAGTTCGCCTCAGCTCAGCTCAAAGCCATCTGGCCCCAACAGCAGTTCATTATTAATGACGCCCACAACGAGTTCATCCAGTACCTCGCGGAGACGGGTATTATCGGCTTCGGGATATTTATTTTTCTTATCTTTTCTTTCTTTAAAGGCGCGCTCGCAGTCCTGAACAGGAACACGGGCCGGGACAGGGTGCTGGTCTCTGGCTTCATCGCTTCCGCGGCTGGCATACTGGTCCAGAATATGTTTTCCGTGGACATGCGGTTTATAGTCTCTTCGGTATACCTCTTCATGATATTCGGGTTTATCGAAACGTTCAACAACGATTACTACGAGTTGAAGATCGAGAACACGGTTTTAAGGAACGCCTCGGTCGTGGCCCTAGTGGCTCTCGCCATTTTCGCGGGCCAGAAAATCCTGACCCCGTACATCGCGAACAGGCAGATTTCCGCAACTTCTAATTTTTTCGATGAAAAGATGCTGGAACCGCTGAAAACCGTCAACGAGCTTGAAAAGTTAGCCGTGCAATATCCAGACAAAGCCGTCATATTCGAAAAACTCGGCTGGGTCTATTCCAAGGAAAAGAATTTTGAAAGGGCGATAAAAAATTATAACAAAGCGATAGAGCTGAACCCCTCGTCTGCGGGACCTTACAACAACCTCGGCAATATTTATTTTTTACTGGGGGACCGGGATAAGGCTATCGCATTGTGGCAGAGATCGCTGGCAATAAACCCCGGGCAGGTGGACAGCAGGCTAAACCTAGCAATAGCTTTCTATTACAACGGCCAGTTGAAGCAGGCGAGCGACGAAGTGAAAAAGGTGCTTGAGATAGACCCGAAGAACAGCAAGGCGCTGGTTTTGCTTAAACAAATGGTGGAATGATCGCGTGCAGGGCCGGCTCAGCTTTTCTTGTACTCTTCTATATAGCCCTTCAGCCACCGGATAGCGGCGTCTTCGCTTGAAAGAGTCTTGCCGTCCTTTTCCATAATTTCTTTCTTGTACTGCTCTATATCGCAGACCTGCTCAACGGCTTCTACGGTCGGCCTGTTGTTGGGCAGGACGAATTTCACGCCAACGTTAAAATGATCGTTCATCTTTTTTGACCATATTACTTTTCCGACTGTCTGGAACACGGGGTATGTCAGCGGTATTGTTATATCCACAACCTTGCCCTGCTCGATGTTTACCTTTGATTTGAACGATAGGCCGCCGAGGCTGATATCGTTAAGGAAATCTTTTTCCTGATAAGCCACGTCGCCTATCTTTATATCCACAGGCAGGTTTGACCTGCATCTTTTGAAAAATCTAAGAGAGGTGCTCATAAAATCTCCTGTTTCCCGTACTTATTATGGAACGCAAACTTCGCTGGGTCCAGTCTTTGCGGCCTTTCTTTCTCGGCCTCGACCTGGTGGTCTTTAAGCACGGGGTTAAGCGTTTTTGAGTGTCTGCCTACTATTAAAAGCACAGAAACCGTCATGTCTTCCGGGACCGCCAGAACTTCCTTTGCAATTTTCGGGTCATAGCCAGCGATCGGGTGGGCGACCAGATCGAGCTCGGTTGCCGTAAGGATGAGGAACGCCGTCGCCATACCCGTGTCGAACTGGTAATACTCCCTCCCGTCTTTCATGATGCAGTCCAGCTCTTTTTTGCCACAGACCGCGACTATCATAGAGGCGCTCAGCGCCCAGTCATTGCCCGGCGAAAGCGCCTTCTTAAGGCTGTCCAAAGCGTTTTTCTCATAAACAAAAATATAACGCCACGGCTGGTTGTTGAAACACGAGGGGGCTAACTGCGCCGCCCCGGTAAGCCGGCCGACCGCCTCTTTTGTTATCACGACCGGATCAAGCGATCTGAAGCCTCTTCTTTTATCGATGAGCTCTTGTATAGTCATGCCCTAATTATAGCTTTATATTGAACCTGTTTCAACAATAAGTTATAATAAGATGGTATCCTCCTGTTGTCCCGCTGCGGCGGAACTTTAATGTGCGTCATTCCCGCCCTGGCGGGATATCCACTAAACGGTGACTATTATGAAACTATGCGGTTCATGCCGAAATCCCATTAAAAAAGCTCACATTCCCTCTTTTCCGGAATTCGTGCCGCTGTCCCTGGAACACAAGGCCCTTTACGAGAGCATGGCCGATTCCATTCATCCCGAGGTATCCGAGATGAACTTCGCCGAGCTTTTCCTTTGGCGCCATTATTTCAAGCCGTATCTTTCCATGCTTAACAATAATATCTGTATCCGGGTCGAAAAATCTAAGGAAATCTACTATTATCCGCCCATGGGCGCCTCGAAAGTACCGGAGACCGTTCTTTTGCTTTTAAACCGACACAAGGAAACGCACGGAAAAGCAGAGATGACCTGCCTGCCGGAAAAACTGGCGTTCGAGATGAAGTCCATCCACGCGGACCTGTCGCCCACACTCGACCGCAACGACGCGGACTATCTTTACGCGGCAAAGGACTTGAGCGAGCTCAAGGGCTCAAAATTTGACGGCAAAAGAAATTTTATAAAACGGTTCGAGCAAGCCAACGATTTCGAGTTCCTCCTTTTGGACGCGGCGACCGCTAAGGACTGTCTTCAACTGCAGGAAGAGTGGTGCATCGCGAAAAACTGCGACGGGAACGAGTTTTTGATCGAAGAGAACAGAGCAGTTACCGAGGTTTTTGCTAATTTCAGCAGGCTTTCGGTGTCGGGCTGCGCGATAAAGGTGAGCGGGAAGATCCAGGCATTCAGCATAGCGTACAAATTGAACGCTAACACGGCGGTCATACTTTTTGAAAAAGCTAACCCCGCGGTCACCGGTATCTACCAGGCCATAAACCAGTACTTCGCACGGGAACTCTCTAACAGCTTCACCTTCCTCAACCGTGAGCAGGACCACGGCGTTGCGGGCCTGAGGAAATCAAAAATGTCTTACCATCCGTTTCGCCTCGTTAACAAATTCAGGATAAAGATATGATACTGCGATACAGCTATGGACATCTACAAAGATATTGAAGCCTGGGCCCGCCGTCATTTTCACGGGACAAAAGGGAGCCACGACTGGGAGCACACGGAAAGGGTATTGGCCGCCGCCGTGCGCATCGCAAAAAAAGAAAAAGCGGGCTTAAAAATAGTCCGGCTAGCCGCCATTCTCCATGATATCGCCAGGGCGAGAGAAGACGCTTCGCAAGGAAAGATCGACCATGCCGCAGAAGGCGCGGAAATGGCGGCCCTGGTCCTAAAAAAACACGGCATCGACGATAAAACCGCCAAGGCCGTCAGCGCGTGCATACGCACCCATCGT
>CAZSIW010000003.1:0-23902 GCA_964606755.1 uncultured Elusimicrobiales bacterium
ACTGGGCATCTTCTCTCCCTGTTCAGTAACACTCCCACATAGTTTTAAGTATCTCGTCCTGCGCGTTTTTGCAGGGTTTGTTCGGCCCCGATATACCATTCATCATTATGGAAAAGGCAAGCATATGCCTTTTTTTTGTCTCCATGTACCCCGAGACACAGCTGACACCAGCCATGTTCCCTGTTTTGGCTCTTATAAAACCGCTCAGCGGAGTATTTTTCAGCCTGTCTTTCAACGTCCCATCAACACCCGCGACAGGAAGGGCGTCCACAAACTCGGGGTAGGAAGAAAAATCTTTGTACGCCGATCCAAGAACCTTAACTATCATATCCGGGGACAGGAGATTGTACATCGAAAGCCCGGAACCGTCCGCAAGGGTGTACGAGCCTTCCATGATACCCATGGAGCTTAATATACTTTTCTCGACAGTTATGCCTTTCGAAGCGTCGCCCGGCTCGCCCAGTTTGAAAGCGCCCATGGTTTTCAATATACATTCCCCTGTCAGATTATCGCTGTTTTTCAGGAAAAAGCGCACCGTATCGGAAAGCTGTTTTGAATAATACCGGTCGATGGCCGCGGCGCCGCTGCTTGTCGCACCCTCGCAGACCGAGCCCTTCACCCTGACCCCGTATTTTATAAGAAGCTCTTTAAACACCTTCCCCGCATAGATTCCCGGGGCGGAAACCGCACATTTGAAAGTTTTCTCGGCACTACCGGCGGCCAGCGTGCCGCTCACCACGAAACGCTCAGTATCATCAAGATTTTCTCTTTCTATTTTTATCGAATCGCTGTCGGCCGTGACAGCGGTTGAAATGACGTAGGCGTACTTTGTGTCAGGATATATCATTACATTCACGGGGCTCGCGGGCTTAGACCCGGTACTGACAATGACTTCTATGCAGTTGCCCTCAAGCGAGTAAGGCGATACTGGGGCGTCCCACGAACTTATGCCGTCGTCCCACATCCAGCCGCGACCGTACAGTGTGCTGTCGAAATAAGTGCTGTCCACGAATACGTCTCCCGTGACACGCCTTACACTCGCACTCACGTTCAGAGCCTGAAGGTTGATATCAGCGTACGTCACCGATGGGTCGCCGTAGCCTTTGATATAAATATTGTGCACGGTGGATGAATCCGCGAACATATCCGTTGCGAACTCAGTTTTAAACACATAGCCGGGAGTGAGCGTTTTTAAAGCGGAGTAGGCCGTTATTAATTTCACGTTCGAGGCAGGCACGAAAAGTTTTTTGCTGTTTTGCTCAAAAATCGTTTTTCCAGTTTTGAGACAGACCACTTTCATCCCTGTGTTGACCCTTTCAATCTCGGGCGAAGCCAGCACTGCTTCTATTTTTTGTTTTGCTGTTGTGCCAAAAACGCCGGCGCTAAGACCGCCCTGACGAGCAAACATCAGTATCACCACTAACGTAAGAAACAATATTCTATTTTTATTCATATCTTTGACCTTTGGAAAAATACATGCTCAGACTGGCCATCCCGCCCCTGGGCGGGATAAGAAATTCTATGTATTTTGGCGGGATTAATCAAGCTATACCTTAAAAAATGGCCCGGATCACGAGAGCGGTTGTGAGCCGGGCCAGTTATGTTTTGATCCACACAAAACACAGAAAGGTGCCACTACCTCTGCGACGCTCCCACAGGGCTGTGCCTGTATTTACCCGTTAACCGCCCCTGGGCGAGGATGTGGCCTTTCATTGCCTTCTCCAGATGCTGTTTTGTCGCATTTTCACTCACTTCAAGCTCCGTGTCCAGCGCGAACAAATTGAACATGTACGTGTGGGTTCCCCGCGGCGGGCACGGGCCGCCGTAACCTGCCTGGTGGCTGTCGTTCAAGCCCTGCCTGATCGTATTGTTGAGGTCATCGTGCTCGAGTATGTTCTCGGGAAGCCTGTTGATGCGCGGTGAAATATTGTAGACCACCCAATGCACCCACAGGCCTGAAGGAGCGTCGGGGTCCTCGAGTGTCAGGGCAAGGCTCTTCGTTTCCGCGGGCACTGAATCCCATTTAAGAGGCGGAGAAACCTCGTCGCCGTCGCAGGTATATTTTTGAGGTATCGTTTCACCGTCAGAGAATGCCGGACTTGTCAGTTTTATTTCCATGGTACCTCCTTCCCGCAAAGCGGGCTTTCAAAGTAGCCGTCAGTCATCAGCTATCAATCGTCATCAACGACATGACTTGGGTCTTAGCTGAGAGCTGAAAGCTGAAGACTTATAGCGTTTTACAGCCCAGTCTTCTCACCCAGGTATTTCTCAAAAACGTCCCTGTTCCAGCTCAGCTGTGTCCCAGCCGCCTGCTGGGCTGAGATTATGAGAGCCTCGCTAATTTCCTGTTTTGACGCGCCGGCCGCTATCGCTTTTTTGATGTGGCTTTCGGTGCAGTGAGAGCACCTGAAAACCGAGGCCAGAGCCAGCTGAAGCAGTTCCTTTGTTTTCTTATCCAGTATCGTCTCTTCGTTACAGGTATCGGCGAATTTCTGGTATGCTTCGCCAAGCGAAGAATTTTTCGCGTACCATCTTGTTGTTTGTACGTCGGGCTGTACCGGTGTCTGAATTGAACTTGCCATATTTCCCCCTTTTTTCGTTAATTTCCGATCGTATTATTTCGAGGTCCATCAGTCTTGATAATACACAATAAACACAACTTGGTCCAGACCGAGATAGACAAAAAGTCAGCAAGATAGAATAACGATCACATGGAAATAAGTTATTAAAAAGTGTAACGGGGCAATGGCGCGGGTTTTTACATTATGTTAAGTTAACAGGGCCGTTTAAGTAGCTGAGAAGGGGGTTCAAATGAAGAATATTCCAGCGGGTTTGGCGATGTTGATCCTTACCGTGACCTGCACCAGTTGTTTTGCGATAATGCCGATCTGGCACGCCAGAATGGTCCACAAACCTGACAGCGATATGTCGGCTCAAACCTATTACGATGAATCACAGTTCGTCCAGCCGTTTTTCGTGCATGAAGCTCTGCCGGCACAGCCGGACCAGCTGGACCTGCGGACCCTTGCATACAGGGAGAGGCTCGGGCAAGTCGCATCGGCCGATTATGCTTTTAACATCGAGGCCGGCCTTGTAAAAGACCTGGGCCTTACGGTGCGGAATGAGGGCGAAATAAACCAGAAATTTTCCGAGCTGATGGCCCTTTACAAACTGCTCGGCAACAACAACCGCGGTATGGGCGTACTGGCCGAGGCGCTGGTCCCGACAGGCGGCGGGCCCGACCCAAACGATGCGAGGGCTGCGGTAGGAGCATCCGGGCGGACGATACTTTTGGACAACAGGGCGAAGGTTGACAGCAACGTGCGCTACAACCCCAGGGACCAGATCCTGTATTTCGAGGGCGCAGTGGTTTGGAAGGCGAACAAAAAACTCTTTCCCGTTTTCGAAGTGAACGGCACGATGAACGCCGGCACCGACTGGTACGTTCTGCCCGGCCTTAAATATCGCATCGACCAGCGTTCGGCGTTAGGCTTCGGCCTGCAGATCGGCATGTCCGACATAAGGGCTTTCGATAACCGCGGCATACTGTCATACGAGATCAGCTTTCTACCATAAATAAAAGAATCGCGCCCCGGAAGGGCGCACGGCTCCTCCGGGACGCGGCCTATACCCTATTCCTTCTCTTCCCAGAGTTCCATTATATTCCCTTCCGTGTCCATTATCTCGGCCCAGAATCCCCACTCCTCGACAGGCTGTTTTTCGGTTACGACCTTTCCCTTTGCCTTTGTTACCTTTGCGAGCGTATCGTCTATGGAGTCCACCTCGACCACCACCAGCGGTTTGTCGGTCTTTTTCATTCTCTTGAAAAGACCGCCGTTGATAGCGCCCTTCTCTTTCGGCACCCAGTTCTTGTCCATCTCGACAGTTTTGATGTGGGCGTAATCGTTCTTTTCCCATGTCTCGAACTCCCAGTCAAAAACATCCTCAAAAAATTTCTGAGCCCTCTTCATGTTATCGGCAGGCAGTTCAAAACTTGTTACCTTATCCATATTATCCCCCTTAAAATATTTTTGCATCTTCTACCTTATATTTTTTTACCGGCCGTTTCAATCGATTTCTCTAGCCTGATTCCACTTCCTCAATAAGTGAACTTTATGAACAGGTTCGTGCCCGAAGTCGTAGGGTCTCCTATCTGCGTAACAATATCAAGATACTTGTTGAAGCGGTAATCAAGGGTAGTCTGCGGCGCCTCGTCCTGGGTGGAGTGCCAGTCATATTTCACAAAAAGTTTGTCTGTAACGTATTTTCCCACCCCGGCCATGCCCTGCGACGGCTGGAGGCTTATCACATCGAAAGAATAGACCTTTCCCAGCAGTTCCCTAACGCCCTGCTCGGTAAAACCGGCCAGCACGTCGAACGAGGCCCCCTTGATAGATTCACCCTGCGACTGGCTGAGCTTGTTGCTGGACGTGCCGAACACAAGGTACGATATGATGTCGCTGGTGTCCATCACAGGGTCACTGGTGAAGGCAACGACAGGCTTGCCGACCGTGCCTGTGACCGACACATCAATGGACACGTTGCTCACCTTGCCGGAAGCTTTCGCGTTTATGGACGCGTTATCTATGTTATCCCCGGCAAGTTTTATGGTCGCCTCGGTTATGGTCAGCACGCGTCCGTTGATGGTGTAGGTGCCGCGGACCGTCCTTATTTCGCCCGATACAAGCATGTCCCCGTTCCTTTTCTTCTTGACCTCGAGCTCTCCCTCCACCTCGGCGCTGACGCCCTGCGCGGTGACCCACGTTTTCCCAGGGATCGCCAGCTTGATGTCCACGACAGCGCCTTCAAAAAGTGGAAGATTTTTTTTCACGGGCGGCCCCTCCTCTTTGACCGCGCCGGCCGCGTTCTCCTCGACGAACTCTATCTCGCCCACCTGTTCCCTGCCTGGCGGAGCTACGTTTATGGCGGAGCGCAGCAGCGATGCCTTTCCGGTAAGGGAATTGTCGCCCTCTGGCCCCTTGAAAACCAGGTCCGAATCGATGACACCCGAGAAGGCCTTGGTCTTCATCAAGCTGAAGTTGCGGCACACCAGATTTAGGTCCGTTTCATAAGGCTGCATCTCTTTTAGAACTATCTTCCCGCTCATCTGCGCGCTCCCGTCACCCCCTTTCACGTAAAACCTGTCTATATTAATGGCCGACCCGCTTATGACAGCGTGTCCGTTTATATCTCTGTATTCCATACCGGTCGAAACTATGCTCATCGCGCCGCCAGAGATGCTTACCGCCCCGGAAATATCCGGCGAGTCAGGAGTCCCCCTGATAGAGAGGTCGGCAGAGAGAGTTCCCGTGGAGTACCTCACCTCGTTTGTCAATTCTGGTATAATGCCGAGCCCGATCCCTGTGCTTTTCAGCGTCGCGCTCATTCCCTTTTGCAGGAACCGGTTCTGCACCGGGACGAACGACAGGTCTATCGGGACATCAGCGCTGAAAACAACAAACGGCCCATCACGGTTGCTGATATCGGCGGAAATATCCAGCCTTTTTTCACGGTAGTCAAGAGCGACACGCGCAGCGTCAAACATGACGCCTCCGGCTCTCAGGCTGCTGACATACAAATCCGTTCGCATCCGTGGCGAAAGATAATTGCCCTCTATGTCCATCGATGCGGAAAGCTTGCCCGAAAAGACCCTGCCATAGCCGGCAATGTCAGTCCATTCGCTTAAATCTAGCGAACTGATGTTGACTTTAAAATCGTTGTTGTCCACCCGGCCTATCGGCCCCGACGCGGAAATTTCCTGGCCGCGGCTCTCCATCCCGAAGGACTTAAGACGAACGTAGTTTTTTGACGCCTCAAACACTATCGGCCCGCTGTTGGCCCAGGTAGTTGTGGCCATCGAGATCGAAAACTCGTTCACCACCGCGTTAACGATGTTTTGCGTTGAAACGGAAATAGCGGCGTCGATCTTCAGTTTTTTTGTCTTATCTTTGTCGACATCCAGCATGACCCTTGTGGCGCCCGCGCCCGACAGGGTGGTCAGGCGGATCTTTTCGAACGACTGCCTGCCCGCATTCAGCCGGTCTATTACGACGCCGGTCTTGCCCTCAATAGGCCAGGTGATCTTTGTAAGGCCGAGGTTGAGCTTCATCTGATCGGCGGTCACGGCGCCATACGAAACGTTTTCCGCGGAACAGACGGCGGTAACGGCCGGCGCGCTCAGAGGCCCGGCAACGGTTCCAGACAGGTCCAGCTCGCCGCCCATAGTGACACCGGGGAGGAACCTTGAAATGAACTCGAGGTCAATTTTTTTTGCTGCATATGTAAGGTCCAGCGCCGGGTCCTTGGAAAAATTTATCGTTCCCGCCGCCGTCAGGCCGAGCTTGTCGGATGATAAGGCCGCGCTTATTATGGACAGCTCTTTCTTATGAAACGCGATCCTCAGGACCGACTTGTCGAGCTTCGCCCCGGCGATAGTGGACGGTTTGATCCGCACGCTGCAGTGCGCCATGCACTCCTTTAGCTCCCGGCCCGGTTCTTTCTCAACGCCAATCTGCGAGTCAAGATTGAGATCGCTATTAAACCTTGCGTCGTTGAGCGGAACTGACAGGTCAAGTTTTGAAAGGCTCAGCTTTATGTCCGCCCTCAACTCCTCGCTGTTCTTCAATAAACCTCCGACCGCGCCATCCAACGACAGATCGGCATTCCCAAGCGACGAGCCAAAACTGCCTTTAAGCGATATGCGCATCTTGTCCAGATCGGCCGAAAGCCGGGCGTTATAGATGTTTATCTTTGAGAACGTAGAATTGTTCACCACAGCCTCCATATGTGACGCAAGAATATCCGGGCTGTTTCCCCTCGCGTCCGCCCTGAAGGTCAGGTCCATCTTACCCTCCGGATAGGACACCTTGTTCCCCAGACCCAGAAGAGGCAGGACCTCGCCCGGCTCGAAACCGCTTATTTCGCTCTTCATGGATACCGACGTTAGGCCGAGATCGGCGACAACCTCGTTTCGTATCCTCATGTGTTCGTACCTGAGCGTCTGAATGACCTGCAGGCTGTTCAGCCCGCCCGAAACCGCGATAACGGTTGAAAAAGATTTCCCGTTTTGCAGGGGTGGAAAAAACTCCGCCAGTTCTTTCATTGAGATGCCGGGGCAATCAAGCTTGAGGTCAAACACGGGATTCTTCAAGTTATTTATCTTTCCGGAAAGCAGGAGTTTTGACCCCGCGGTCTTAAGCTCCATATTTTTTACGGAAGCGTCAACCCCGTCAGTCCAGAGTTCGCCCTTCAGACCGGTGACCTCAAGTTTCGGCCGGCTGGATACAGCCTGCATGTTTTTCATGACGACCCTGATCGTGAACCTGTCATTGTGCGGAGCGATGCCCAGGGACGCGGTGAGGTTTATTCCGGTAACACTCGCGCTTTTTCCCACGCTTCCTCTATCTATCAGCACGTCGCCATTTTTTATGACGATGCGATGGATACCCACATGCGGCATAACCAACGGCCCCTTACTTTTCTGTTTTGAGGCCGTCAGCCGCGCGAAAACTTTTTCGTAGTTCCAGGCACCGTCCGCGTCTTCGGAAAGAAAGATCACCGGCCGGGACAGCTCCAATTTTAAAATGCTTATCCTTCGTTCCAGAAAAACAGGCGCGAAATATGATACCGTCAGCTCGTCCGCAAAGAACAGCCTGTTCCCCTTATCAGACACCCATATTTTTTTTAGCCTTATACCGGTCAAAAGGTTACCCTCCAGACTCTCGATCTCCGCTTCGCAGCCGAGGCCGGAGCTTATCCGGCTTACCACTATGCCCTTGAGTATGTCTTTAAAATACTCCGTCTCTATAAAAGTGAAAACAAACGCCAAAATCGCCGCGCTTAAGATAGAAAGAGAGATAATTAATACAAAATACTTTTTTATCATAATATCTAGAACGACTGGCCTATACTTATATACACATTGAGCTGGTCGAACAGTATAGACTTCAAATGATCGACCGGGAACCCCGCGTCAAGGCCCAGCGGCCCGATGGGAGTCACATATCTTATGCCGATGCCTGTGCCATAGCTCATCTCATAAAAATCGATATCTGGCGTGGTCGCGTAAACGTTGCCCGCGTCAAGAAACAGCACGCCCTTGACCTTCCCGATTATCGGATATCTCAACTCGACGTTCGCCTCGAAAAGCGACTGGCCGCCGGTCGGGTTGCCGAGGCTGTCCTTCGGGCCTATCTGCTGGTAGCCGTAGCCTCTCACGCTGTAACTGCCGCCGCTGAAGTATCGTTTGAATATGGGGATGTCTTTGGTGAAGCGTGATGGGATGATGACGCCGAACTTTTCCCTTGTAGCCAGGATCAGGTCGTCCACTATTACGCCATAAAGATGGTTTTCGATTACGGCCTTGAAGTAATCGACCTGGGAACCCAGCAGGAACGTCGCCGGCTCAACATACAGCGAATAAGTCCCGCCGTGGCTTGGATAAGACGGCTGGTCTACCGATATATAATTGATACCGGCTGAAATGCTTGAGACATAATACAGCGTCCCCGGGACGGTTTCCTGGAGAACCTCCTGAAGCGAGGTCTGTATGTCGATAGGCCTGTTGACCTCGAGGTTATACGCGCCGAACGCGCTTAGTTTACTGCTGATGGTCCGTTTCAGCATTAGCTGTGACGATATTTTTTCATTGGTGTAACTGACCTCGTCTTCCCTGTTGATATCTCCAGTTATACTCAACTCGTTCTTCCTGCTGAAGAAATACGGCTGTAACAACTTTATAGAAACATCCTCTATAATGGAAGAGTATCCGGCCGTCAAACTAAGCGTTCTCGGCGAACCCCACAAATAGTAGCGGTCCCACTCCGTCTGCGCGGTGAATTTCGCCTCGGTCAGATAGCCGACACCGAACTTCACAGCCATCTTGTCTCCCTCCGCCACGATGACATCCACCGCCACCACCGGCGAGGTGTCCACGACGACGGGAGAAACGTTGACGGACTTGAACAGCCCCAGGCTGAATATCTTCATCTGACTCTGTGTAAGTTTCGCGCGGGAGAACAGCTCGCCCGGCTTAAAGAACAACTCGTCCGTAATATCTTTCGTTTTTACGGAATTATTGCCCCTGACAGAAACCTCCCCGAAACGGCGGAGCATGCCTTCGTCGACCAGGAACTCCACGCTCACCGTGTGTCTTTTTTTGTTCACCCTCACCTTTCCGCTCACGACCGCCGAGCTGTACCCGTTGTTCACCAGATACACCTCTATCTGTTTTTTCGAAGTGTCGTATACCTCATACTCGAAACGCTTTCCCTGTTTGACCGTTATCTGTCCGTACAACTTTTTTTTCAATTCCGCCGTGTCCGTCCCGTGCGTCTCCACCGCTATGTCTTTGATGATGCTCGGGCCGCCCTCGTTGACATCTATCACTACCTCCGCGGCGGAGCCCGCCTCGTTCATTCTTAGAGAAAATCTCGCGGAAGCGTCGAAATACCCGTTTGACTGGTAATATTTGACTATCGAAGATATATCGTCTTTCAGAACACTCTCATCGAGAATGGGAGCTTTCGCCAGTGGCACTTTTGACGGCGCTTTTATTTCCATCAATTTTTTGAGAGCTCCTGCTTTTATCTGCCTGGCCCCGTTGAAGACGATGCCGGCAACATATATGTTCCCGCCGCCATCGGCGCCACCCGGTGCGGCCGCGAACAGCAGCGCCAGGAAGACCATGGCAATGGTTTTACTGCTTGTGATATTTTTCATGAGTGACAAGTGAGTTGGCATTGCCAAATATCTATCAGTTCGGCGTGGTCATTGCAATCGGGCAAAGGACAGTAGTTCTGACTTGTATTCCCATTGGGCTTGAGCCAAAAAGTCAGAATATTTCGGAATGGGGCGATTATTTTTGTGTTTGCAAAATAGAATAATGTTTGCAAAAGCGCCGGGATAAGGCACTGAGCCGGCCCGGTCAATAAAAAAGAGGACAAAATGAATACAGTATTAGAAACCTTAAAACCAGTAAGCGATTTTTTTACTATCAAGAAAAAGAATTTGGCAAAGACCAAACAGCTGCTGCTCTCCATACTCACGGCGTTTTTGCTTAAAGGCAGGTTCGGACGAAACCTAGTGTTCGGTTTCCTTGAACGCAATATCGAACGGATGATGAAGGCCACGAACGACTCTGGAATAACCTATGTCAGGAAAACAAAGGCGAAATATATTATTTCCCTTATCAAGCAGGCAAGTAAAAACATCGACACAGGGATATTTTCAAAACAATATGCCGAAAAGGCCATTTCCAATATGTACGAGGGGCTTTTCTATAACAACGAGAGTTCGCTGAACTTCAAAAAAGTGCACGGCACTCTGCCGCCAGCTTTCTGCACCATCTCGCCAACACACAGGTGCAACCTCAACTGTGAGGGGTGCTACGCCGCGAGCACGAGCAGCACTACCTCTTCACTGTCCTACCCGGTCGTGGACAGACTTGTCAACGAGATGCACGACCTGTTCGGGGCGCGTTTCATCGTTTTCAGCGGCGGGGAGCCGTTCATGTGGAACGACGGCGGCAAGGGCATCATAGACATAGCTGAAGCTCACCGGGACATGTTCTTCATGGTTTACACCAACGGTCTCTTGATCGATGAGGACAAACTCAAAAGGCTGATGGACACCGCCAACCTTAACCCCGCGATATCGGTCGAGGGGTTCGAGGACCTGACCGACAAACGGCGCGGCAAGGGGGCGTACAAAAAGATAATGTCCAGGTTCGAAATGATGAGGAAGTACGGATTCCCGTTCGGGCTTTCGGTGACGACCACTAAAAACAACATCGACTTGCTGATGAATGACCCCTTCTATGAATACTGGTTCGACACCGTCGGCATAATGTACATGTGGATGTTCCAATACATGCCCATCGGCAGGGCGAAAGACGTCACGGAATTGATGCTCTCGCCAGCGGAGAGGGTTTCGCTGTTAAAGGAATGGGAGCACCTTCTCTTCGACAAGTCTTATTTTGTAGCTGATTTCTGGAACTCCGGGTCGGCCAGCGACGGGTGCGTGGCCTACGGCAGGAGGGGCGGATATTTCCACGTAAACTGGAAAGGGAACATCTCTCCCTGCGTGTTCGTGCCGTACTGGAAAGACAACATAAACGAACTTTACAGCAGCGGAAAAACTATAATGGACGCCATATTCAGCGACTACTTCAAAAGAGGCAGAGAGTGGCAGAAAGGTCAGGGCTGTTTTACCCCGGGAGCCAGGAACCATTTCGCCCCATGCTCGATGAGGGACAACTACCATGATTTCCGGACTAAGATCCTCACCGACGACGTACACCCTGATGACAAGAACGCGGAAGAGGCGCTTCTGGACCCGGCTTATTACCAGAGGCTCAACGAGTTTGATAAGGAACTATGGAAGCTCACGTACCCGATGTGGCAGGAACGGGCGAAGGTAAAAGACTAACATGAACATATTACTTATTTTGCCGAAGACAAGCGTGATATATAAGGCGTTCAACGTAGATCTTCCGCCGCTGGGCCTGATGTATCTTGCCGGCAGCCTCCAAAAGCACGGGCACAGGGTAAAGATTATAAACGAGAACACAGCTAAAAACAAAGATAGGTTGCAATATTCCTCATTCGATATGGTCGGCATAACCGCCAGCACCAGCTCATATAACAGGGCGCTTGCAATTGCAAGAGATGCTAAGCGGGAAGGCAGGTTCGTCGTGATGGGTGGATATCACACGACCTTTATGGACAGAGAAGCCATGGAGACGGGCTATGTGGACGCGGTCGTTCGTGGAGAGGGCGAAGCGATATTGGCTGAGCTGGCCGGCGCCCTTGAGAACGGCAGGGGATTTGGCAATATATCCGGCATAACCTATGCGGCAAACGGTTCTGTAAAAAAGAACGAGGGCAGCGGGCTTATCGAAGACCTGGACAGCCTCGCCTATCCCGCCAGAGAGCTGATTGACCGTTCCGAATACGCCACCCATCTCGAAGGTAAAAAAGTGACCCCAATGAGCACCTCGAGGGGTTGCTCTCACGACTGTTATTTTTGCGCCGTTACTAAGTTTGGGAAAAAGTGGAGGGCCAGGGCGCCCGGCCTGGTCGTAGACGAGATGGAACACGTTTTAAAAAATAATCTTGGAGAGGGCGTAGTCATTTCAGATGACAACTTTACGGTTAACCCCCAAAGGGTGGAAGCGATTTGCGACGACATATTAAAAAGAGGGTTGTCATTCCCTTGGTGGTGCATGTCGCGTACGGACACAATCGTCAGGAACAAAGACATGGCAAAAAAAATGGCGAAAGCCGGCTGCAGGACGGTATTCCTCGGGATCGAGAGCGGGGAACCGAAAATATTGTCCAACCTCAACAAGAGGTCTACCGTCGAAACGGCCAGGACGGCGATCTCGATCCTTGAAAACGCGGGTATCACGTCTTACGGCAGTTTCATGATGGGAGACTCTCAGGAAACCGAAGAGGACGTCAGGAAGACGATCGCCCTCAGCAGGAAACTGAACCTTGAGGTCGCGCAGTTCTCCATTATCACTCCGTTCCCTGGCACAAAACTATATGATGACATAAAGGACAGGATCACCGATACGAACTGGAACAACTACGAGGGACTGCACAGTGTGTTCAGGCTGGACTACCTCACAAAAGAGAAGATTGAGAAACTCCTGTTCAAGGCCTACTTTTCGTTCTACAGCCAGCCGAGAGTGATCCTGCTTTTCCTGAAAAACACTTTTATAAAAACTTTCTCGCTGAAGATATTCATGAGAATGGTCACGGGAGTGGCAAGGGCAATGCTTCAAAACGTCGGGTTCGCCGGAGGCAGGCAATGAGCGTGTACCCATTCAAGATTAATATTCCAGAACCCCCGCTGGGCGACATGCGCCGGCGCATATTGAGCACGCGCTGGACGGACGAGATTTCTGGAGCGGGTTGGGATTACGGCACGAACCTGTCTTATTTAAAAGAGCTCAGCCGGTACTGGGCGGATGATTACGATTGGAGGGGCCGGGAAAAAATCATGAATGGGTTCTCGCACTACAAGGCTAATATTGACGGTTTCAATATACATTTTATAAACGAGCCCGCCAGGGGCAAGAGCCATTTTCCTATTATTTTGATCCACGGCTGGCCGTACTCGTTCCTGCAGATGCTCAAAATCATACCTATCCTGACGGATCCCGAAAAACACGGCGGCGACGCCGAGGACTCTTTCGATGTGATCGTTCCGTCACTGCCCGGCTATGGGTTTTCAGACAGGCCGTCAGAAAAAGGAATGACCGTCCCGCGCATAACCGATATTTTCGTAAGGCTAATGGGTGAAGAGCTGGGACACAGGCGTTACGGGGTGCGCGGCAGCGACTTTGGCGCCGGTGTTGCCAGGCAGATGGCGCTTACCCACCCAGGAGCGATCTCCGGCGTGCATCTGAGCGGCTCTTTGCCGCCGCCGGGCAGCCCGCCAAAAGACCTCTCGAAAGCGGAACAGAGGTTCATTGCCGAAAGCCGGCGTTTCCGCGCGCAGGAAGGCGCGTACGCGCTTCTCAACACCACGAAACCCCAGACGCTCGCCTACGGGCTTAACGATTCCCCCGCAGGGCTTGCCGCCTGGCTGGTGGAAAAATTCCGGGCGTGGAGCGATTGCGGCGGGGACGTTGAAAAGAGGTTCACTAAAGATGAACTGCTCGACAACCTTACGGTCTACTGGGTGACCCAAACCATAAACTCTTCCTGCCGGCTGTATTACGAGACGGCGCACAGCCCGTGGCCGAGCGCGGGTAAGCGGCTGGAGACACCGGTGGCGTTCGCGATGTTCCCAAAAGATTTTTATTCAGGGCCGCGTGAATGGGCGTTGAGGGACCACAACGTGCAGCGTTGGACGGAGATGCCGAGAGGCGGGCATTTTGGCGAGTTCGAAGAGCCTGAACTGCTGGCTGAGGACATCAGGTCTTTCTTCCGGGCGCTTAGGGAGCCGCCCGCGGTTTACGCGTCACGTGGCGCGATCTTTGACGAGCCTTTCTAGCTCCTCAAGGAAACCGTACTGGCCTTTCAGAATTTTTGTTCTTGCCGTTTCGATGCCGAACCACTCTCCGCGGTCGACCTCGGGGAATTCCTGCATTCTGCCGGACTCGGGCGGCCATTCCATCGAGAACATATTGCTGCTTGTTTTCCCCGCATCAAAATTCCCTTCCACGGCCCAGGCGCTAATGACTTTCCCGCTTGGCTGTTTAAGCGCTGTCAGCTCAAGTGTTGCTCCGGAAGGCGGCTCAAAACCCGTTTCTTCCCTGAACTCTCTCAACGCGGCATGGAGAGCTTCCTCGTTTTGAGTATACTCGCCTTTAGGTATAGACCAAGACCCGTTGTCTTTATTCTTCCAGTACGGACCGCCGGGGTGCGCCAAAAAAACCTCTAACTTGCCGCTGTTGAGCCTGTAAACTAATAAACCCGCGCTTAGCTTTGCCATCTAAAACACCTTTCCCTACGCTTTGTCCGAAACCCGCTTTTTAACGGCGAGCGCCACAACACCGGCGAACGACTCGAAAAGTTGATCCTGCTCGGGTGTAAGGAAGATAGAAGGGTCAGTCGTTTTCAGCCCCGCGACCCCGATAACGGAATCCTGCAGTTTCAGGGGCAGGTAATACCATGCCGATGACGACAGCGTGTTGGTGCTTTTTCCGGCCGGCTGGCCGTTATTGTACACCCATACGGCAACCGCCTTTTCAGTCTCGCTCAGGAATATGCTTTCCTTGTCTCTTGCCTTCAACACGGGGTTGCCGGAGTCGTCGGGCAGGAAAATGACCACGTCGCCCTCGAACGCCTCGGACATGCTTTTTACCGCGCGGTTAAGTATCTCGTCAAGGCCTTCCGCCGCCATGATAGCCTTCGTAAAAGAATACAGCGAGAACACGAACCTTTCCCTGTGACGTGAGCTCTCGGACTCCTGCCGTACGGATTTCGCGAAATAGCTAGTCAGGAGCGAAACCAGTATAAAAACAATAAAGCTCGGCAGATACCTTACGTCGGAAACCCTAAGCGTGTGGTACGGCGGCACGAAGAAAAAATCGAAAGCCGCCACCGCAAGAATTGAGGAGAACAAGCTCAGGCGCAGACCCCATATTATCCCGCTGGCAATAGAAGGCAGAAGAAGCAGCATCGCGATATTGACCGCTTCGACACGCTTTCGCAGCAACAGGCCTGCGCATACAGTTAACAAAATCGCAAGAAAACTTACCAGGTAGGCCTGATAGCTTCTCTTTCTGAACTCATATTTTCTGCCATTCGCTTTTGAGTTCATACTTTCGCCGGCAATTAAAATGTTAATCGAACCGCTTCCTTTTATCAGGGTGTTAAGTACCGAACCTTTAAACACCGTGTTAAGGAACGTTCTTCTTGACGGACCGGCGACTATGAGCGTAACATTTTTCTCTCTTGCAAAGGTTAACATCTCATCCGCCACGTAGTTCCCTTTTAGGATCACTACGCTCGCGCCCAGTTCCTCTGCAAGCCTTATGTTTTTGTCCAGCTGGGCCCTTTCTTTCTCGTTAACCTCGAGCTGCTGGGGTGACTCGACATAGGCCACGAACCACTCCGCGTCGAGGTCCTGCGCCATCCTGTGGGTAAAGCGGATCAGCCGTTCCGAAGAAGCGCTCGCTGTTATGCCGACCAGCAGCCTCGAGCCGACAGGCCAGGGACCGGACACTGCGTGCTTTTCCATGTATGAGCGGACGTCTTCGTCAACGTGTTTTGCAGTGTAGTGGAGTGACAGTTCGCGCAGCGCGAGCAGGTTGCCTTTTTTGAAGAACTGGTGCATAGCCTGCTCGGCTTTTTTTGGTATGTATACCTTGCCTTCTTTGAGCCGCTCAACTAGCTTCTCCGGTGTGAGGTCTACAAGCTCTATCTCTTTCGCCTGCTCCAGCAGCCTGTCCGGAACAGTCTCAGCTACCCTTATGCCGGATATCTGGTAAACTATATCAACGAGACTTTCCACATGCTGGATATTAAGAGTGGTGAAAACGTCTATGCCGGCGTTCAGCAACTCTTCGACGTCTTGGAATCTTTTGGTGTGCCTCGATCCGGGCGCGTTGGTGTGCGCGAACTCATCTACGAGGGCTAGATCGGGATGACGGCTTAGGATTGCGTCTATGTCCATCTCGTCAAGAGTTATGCCTGAGTACTCGATCTTTTTCCTGGGGATTACTTCGAGCCCTGAAAGCAGAGCCTCGGTGTCTTTTCTGCCGTGGGTCTCGGCAATGCCGATCACGATGTCTACCCCGTGCATCCTGTTCGAGGCAGCTTCCTGGAGCATCCTGTATGTTTTGCCGACCCCCGCACAATAGCCGAGAAAAATTTTCAGCTCGCCTTTTTTCTTTTTACCGGCGTCTTCGGGTTCTTCCTGTTCCATTTTTTCAAGCAGTTCGTTGGGATCAGGCCGTTTTTCTTCCATTTACACTATTCCTCTGTTCGCCGATTTATATCAAAAATCAAAATTTTATGCCATAGCCAGATCCGCCTTTGGCGAAAAACATTGATCCCGCCATTGCGAAATGATCTTTGATATTCTATTTTGATCTCCCGATATCTATTGCGCGTCAGCTTTATTTATGATCGCAGCCACATCTGCGCTCGATTTCGCTTCCAGTAAAGACTGGCGGAACGACCTGTCTTTGAACAAGCGCGAAACCCTCGCCATGATCTGCAGGTGCTGGCCGTTCGCGTCAGCCGGGCACAATAATAGGAATACCAGATTAACGGGTTTGCCGTCAAGAGTAGCGAAATCAATACCTGGGTGCGATATGCCAAGCATGGCAATGTGCTCTTTAACCGCGTCGCACCTGCAGTGAGGGATCGCGACACCCTGGCCTATGCCAGTGGAACCGAGCTTCTCTCTCTGCAACAACGCGTCCACGACCTCGTCCGATTTTTTTACCTTCCCGAGTTTTACAAGCGCTCCGACCATTTCGGTGAGAATGGACTGCTTATCCCCCGGCTTAAGCTCGAATAGTGTCGCTTCGTTGCACAGAAAATCCATTATCTTCATTTGAGAGCTCCTTTATCCTGCATGCACTTCAATCCAGACTTTTGTCTCTTCTATTTTTTATACTCATCAAGAGCGATATTCAATTTTAAAACATTAACGCCGGAACATCCCCACAACCCCAGGAAATCACAATCGGTGTTTTTATCTACAAGCTTTTTTACTTCGCGGACAGAAATACCGCGCAGCTGGGCCACCCGTTTTGACTGGATCAGGGCATTCTCGTAGGAAATGTGCGGGTCAAGCCCGCTCGCCGAAGTGAGCGCCATATCAGCCGGCACCTTCGCACTCGGAGCAAGCCCGTTGGCCTCTCTTATCTGTTTTACCACCGCTTCGGTGCCATCGATCAGTTTTTTGCTCGACGGGCCAAGATTTGTGCCCCCGGAATTTGTAGCGTCGTAAGCGTTCGCAGACAGCCTGCTCTGAAAATACTCAGGCCTGGAAAACCCCTGGGCGATCAACACAGACCCGACCACTTTATTGTTTTTCTCTATGAGGCTCCCGTTGGCATTATAGGGCATCAACGCCTGGGCAACGATCGTTATGCCGAGCGGATACACCAGCCCCAACAAAACCATAAAAACCACGTAAGCCTTTACCGACTGAAATAATTGTCTCATTTTAAACTCCTTATTGCAAACACAGAACCAATCGATTCTTGAGCCGATCGGCCCTTAGAAATTAATGTCCAGCTGTGTCGTGAACTGGTTGTTCGTTGTGTTAACGTTCTGCGTGATCAGGTTCGGGCTGCTATTGTTATATATCACATACCCGAATATTACGCTCGTATTGGGGGCAAACGCGTACGAAAAACCAAAGCTTGTCTCCCCGTACCAGCTCCGCCCCGATGCGTAATCTATCGCCGCCCACCACTTGTCGTTTATCTGTTTGTCCAGGCTGAGTATTACGCCTGTGTTCGCAGCCGCTCCTGTCTCATCCACCAGCAGGTTGCCGTTGCCAATGTAATACCCGACAGACACCCTGGGCAGGGACATTGTGCCGGCCTTGAACGTCTTTGCCACAAGCGCATACGCTATATTATAATTGTTGGCCGGGCGGAGCGCGTTACTATTGTCAACACGCAGGCCGACATTCTCTATGCCAACAGCAAAGGCTGGAACTTTGTCGCTTTCCGGCAGCCCGTATTTTACGTTGAACTGTTCGGGGTCCTGCCGTGGCTCGAATATATCTATGCCAACCTCGAGGTTCTTGATCAGGCCGTAGGTCAAGTTCACGTCCGTAGACGTCTGGTTCGGCTTCGTGTCATTGCTCACAACTGAGAAATAGTCATCTATGCCAAGATGCCATTTATGCAGTTCCTGGATATCCGTAGACGGGTTCCAGATCTGGGTGGATGGTGTTGCAAAAGCCATTCCGCATCCGGCTACTAACAAACTAATCAGCATGCATATTCTTTTCATTTTGATCTCCTTTCATGGCGAGCTATGCTCGTCATGAATCTCAAATTTCAAATCTCAGATCAACTTCAAAAACACCAGGAGCATATCTATCAGCTTTATGCCTATAAAAGGCAGAATAAGCCCGCCGACGCCGTATACCATAAAGTTACGCATCAAAAGAGCCTGCGCCGTGGTCTGCTTATACCGCACACCCCGCAACGACAGCGGGATGAGCGCCGGTATGATGATCGCATTGAAAATTATCGCCGACAGCACCGCGCTCTGCGGTGTTTTCAGGTGCATGATGTTGAGTATGCCCAGCACCGGGTAAGTCGCCGCGAATATCGCCGGTATTATCGCGAAATATTTCGCGACGTCGTTGGTGACACTGAACGTCGTTATGGAACCCCTCGTTATCAGTATCTGCTTGCCTATCTCGACTATATCGAGAAGCTTTGTCGGCGATGAGTCGAGATCGATCATGTTGGCCGCCTCGCGCGCCGCCTGCGTGCCGGCGTTCATCGCCACCGCCACGTCCGCCTGCGCAAGAGCCGGCGCATCGTTGGTGCCGTCACCTATCATGGCCACCATGTTGCCCCTCGACTGCAGTTCCCTTATGCTGTTGAGCTTGCTTTCGGGTTTTGCCGAGGCTATGAAATCGCTGACACCCGCCTCGGCCGCGATTACGACCGCCGTCAGCGGGTTGTCGCCGGTTATCATTATGGACTCTATTCCCATGTTGCTCAACTGCGTGAGCCTGTCTTTTATGCCGTGCTTTACGATATCTTTTAACCGTATCACACCGAGGACCTTTTTACCCTCCGCGACCACAAGGGGCGTTCCACCGTCGCCAGACACATCGTTCGAGAGGCGCTCGGCGTCATCAGGTATTGCCCCACCGTTGTTTTTTACGTATCCCTCAACGGCCTCGAAAGAGCCCTTGCGTATCCTCTTGCCTTCCATGTCTATGCCGCTCATGCGGGTCTGCGCGCTGAACTCAACGAAAAGCGAGCCCTCGGGCGCGCGGATGTCGCGGCCCTTTATTTTTAATACGTCTTTTGCCAATACAACTATGCTTCTTCCTTCCGGCGTATCGTCAGCCAGTGACGATAACATAGCGGCTCGCGCCAGGTCTTCCACCGTCACACCTTCAACCGGCATGAACTCGGTCGCCTGCCTGCTGCCGAGAGTGATCGTCCCGGTCTTGTCCAAAAGCATCACGTTAACGTCCCCGGCCGCTTCCACGGCCCGGCCGCTCAAAGCGATGACGTTGTTGGACAAAAGCCTGTCCATCCCCGCGATACCGATGGCTGGCAAAAGCCCGCCTATCGTTGTCGGCATCAGGCACACCAGAAGCGATATCAATATGGGTATGGATATCGGCACGCTCATGTAAGCGCCGAAATACCTTAGGGTTATACACACTACGAGGAACAGGACCGTCATCGCAATAAGAAGTATCTCGAGAGCTTTTTCGTTGGGCGTCTTCTGCCGTTTCGCGCTCTCCACCATTCCTATCATGCGGTCAAGAAAAGTCTCTCCGGGGTTTGCGGTCACTTTGATCTTGACGCTTCCAGAAAGAACCTTCGTCCCTCCCGTAACGCCGCTCTTGTCGCCGCCCGCTTCTCTCACCACCGGCGCGGATTCGCCCGTTATGGCCGACTCGTCGACAAGAGATACGCCATCCACTATCTCTCCATCAACCGGGATAATCTCGTTGTCTTTGACCATTACGAAGTCGTCTTTCCGAAGAGAAAGCGCCGGGACAGTTTCGACAGTGCCGTCATCGTGTATCTTGTTGGCAAAAGTTTCGCTCCGCGCTTTTCTCAAGGACTCCGCCTGGGCTTTGCCCTTGCCTTCGGCGAGAGCCTCCGCAAAGTTCGCGAAAAGAACGGTGAACCACAGCCAGATGCTTATCTGCAGGTCGAACCCGAAAGGTTTCCCGGTAAACATATCTCTCAGCGCGACACAGGTTACCACGGCTGATCCGATCTCAACCACGAGCATAACCGGATTTCTCAACAGGCTCACCGGGTTAAGCCTTGTAAACGAGCCTTTTATAGACGCGATTATGATCTCCGAACTCCATATATTCTGTTTGTGTTTGGTTTCCATTAGAATGTCCTCCCTGTCTGCAGCAACAGGTGCTCAAGCAAAGGCCCCAGAGCGAGCGGCGGGAAAAACGACAGCGCGCCCACTATGATAACAACGCTCACAAGCATCACCACAAAAAGAGGGCTGGCTGTCGGGAACTTCGCGCTCTTTGGCACCATTTTTTTCTGCACCAGTGACCCCGCTATCGCAAGAGCCGGCACGATCACAAAGAACCGACCCACCATCATGACGAACGCCCCCGCGATGTTGTAGAAAGGGGTGTTCCCGTTAAGCCCGGCGAAAGCCGAGCCGTTGTTTGCTGCCATGGACACGAACGCGTAAAGTATCTCCGTAAACCCGTGCGGCCCGGCGTTGTTGAGGCTCGATAGCCCGAAGGTGTTCGAGACCGCAATTGCCGAGAACGTGAGCTGCACCACGGTAGATGACAGCAAAATCACGACCGCCATTATCATCTCGTGCGGCTCCAGCTTCTTGCCGAATATCTCGGGGGTCCTGCCTATCATGAGCCCGACAAGGAACATCGTGACTATCGCGTAAATAATCATGCTTATAAGCCCGGTGCCGACACCTCCGAATATAACCTCGCCTATCGCCATATTGAAGATAAGAACCATCCCCGTAAGCGGCATCAGGCTGTCGTGCATACAGTTGACGGCGCCGCAGGAGGTGACGGTTGTCGACTGCGCGAACACCATTGAAGCGAGCTGGCCGAACCTAACTTCTTTACCCTCCATGTTGATGCCGTGCGCTATGCCGATCTTGGAAAGAAGCGGGTTACCGCTGGATTCAGAACACACAACCGCCGTGAGGCCCATTATATATAGTATCATCATTGATATAAATATCACCCAGCCCTGTTTCCTTGAGCCTATCATCTTGCCGAAAGCGAACGGCGAGGCCGCCGCTATCACCAACAGGGCAAGTATCTGGAAATAATCGCTCATAGGCGTAGGGTTCTCGTACGGATGCGAAGCGTTGGCGTTGAAAAACCCGCCGCCGTTGGTCCCTATCATTTTAATAGCCACCTGCGAGGCGACCGGCCCCTGCGCTATCACCTGTGTTTTTCCCTCAAGCGTGGTCGCGTTGGTGTATGGATGAAGGTTTTGTATCATCCCCTGGCTCACAAGAAAAACCGCAAACACTATTGATAAGGGAAGGAGCAGGTAAACGATCGAGCGGGTCAGATCAACCCAGAAGTTCCCGATCTCTGATACGCTCTGGCGTGCGAACGCCCTGATGAACGCGACCATGGCGGCAATACCAGTTGCGGCGGAGGTAAAGTTGTGAACCGTCATTCCGGTCATCTGGGTAAAATAGCTCATCGAGCTCTCGCCGCCGTAGTTCTGCCAGTTAGTGTTAGTGGCGAACGAAACAGCCGTGTTTAAAGCGAGGTCCCACGGCACCCGCGGGAATTTCTGCGGGTTGAACGGCAGAAGGTGCTGAACTTCCTGCAGAAGGAAAAGAGCGATTATACCGATGACATTAAATATCACCAGGTCCATAGCGTAACTCTTCCAGCCCGTTTCTTCATTTCCGTTGACGCCGAACAAACGGTACAATCCTTTTTCTATCGGGTTCACCAGCGGCGTGAGCAGCGTAGGCTTACCGCTGAACACGTTCGCCATGTACTCCCCGAGCAAAACAGCCGCGACCGTCAAGATCGCCAGCATCAATCCTATCTGAAATATCCAACTGGTATACATTTAATACCTCCTGTCAGGATCATACACAAAGACATCCGGGTGCTGCTTTTCATCTTATCTTTTTCACCCCTCTTTTTCATGTTCAGAACTGACTTGAATCCATCAAATACTGATCACTATAAATAAAAAACCAGAGCATCTACTCTCTGGGTAGTCTCAGATGAGACGAATATAAAGCAATCGTCTCCAGCGCTTACGAGGTTAGCTGTCGGGCTCGGTTTGAGTTTTCCTAATCCGCTTTTAGCGGATATTCGCCCCAAGATTCTTATCGAATCAGTGTGAACTCCGTTTCTCCGTTGAAACGGCTCACTTTGGTTTCCCCGTCCATCCATCCGCCGCGACTTATTGGCGGATCAAGACAGTTTCAGCATGTTTATATTTTTGATTTTATCAGAACTTTAAAAACAAGGCAAGTCAATTTTTCGTCAAAATTTCAGGGGTTAAGATTGAATGCCGCAGGGGGTCTTGCGTCCGCCCGTTATAGTCCGCCCATATTGATGTGGAACGATTAACACATTATTTATATTTCCCCCGTATAAAAATTAACAATCCGGCGTTATAATGGATATATAGTTCGGTGTGTTTCCGTGTGACAACACTGGAGGGCCTATGAACCAGAACCTGAAGGACCCGGAAATACCGCTCATTGAAGCCGCAGCGCGGCTTGATTTCGCGCTTCAGCCGATCGTTAACATCCATACCGGCAACTGCCTTGGCTACGAGGCCCTGCTTAGGGGTTTTGAAAACCTTGGTTTCAAGTCGCCTTCGCAGTTTTTTGACAATGCTTTCCTGCTCGGCACGCTTGCCGACTTCGACATTTTGCTGCGCGAGAAAGCTATTGCCAAATTCTGCCGGCTGGACTTCCACGGCCAGTGCAAGCTTTTTTATAACCTCGATAACCGCATCCTGCAGTCACAGACAGGCATAATGGAGAACACAAAAAACATTCTGCAGGCGCACGGTATCGGCGCTGGCCAATTCTGCCTTGAGGTCTCCGAGCGCCATGAGCTGCCGGGAGAGTCCGGGGCCGATGCCATCCTTGGCGCATACCACGAACACTCATTCCACATCTGCATGGACGATTTCGGCATAGGCTTCTCGGGCCTTCAGACGCTCTACCGCCTCGAGCCGGATTTCATAAAGATAGACCGCTTTTTCATCGGTGACGTGCACCGCGACCCGAAGAAAAAACTGTTCGTCTCCAAGATCATCAACCTCGCGCACATCCTTGGCATCATGGTGATAGCCGAAGGCGTCGAAACGCTCGATGAGTTCTACGAGTGCCGTGACATGGCCTGTGACTACTTCCAGGGCTACTTCATCCAGAGACCGTCCACCGAGACGCCGGAAATGAAAGCAAGCTACAGCATGGTCCCTGATCTGAACAAGAAATCGCGCAGGCGCGTATACTCCGACCACACCATAGTCACCGACCAGATCGAATACATCGAGCCTATTTCCATTCATGCCGATTCTCTAACGAGCGTTTTCGAAGCGTTCCGCACATACAGTCTCCGGAGCTTTTTTCCTGTAATAAACGAGCTTAAGGTGCCGGTGGGCATCATCCGGGAGAAAGACCTCAAAGTTTACGCGTATTCGCTTTACGGCAGGGACCTCCTTAACAACCACAGCCTCAATCACTCGGTCACCCACTTCGTTTCCGCCTGC
>CAZSIW010000004.1:0-23649 GCA_964606755.1 uncultured Elusimicrobiales bacterium
AACTATAACGACAATCAGCTGACAGGAACAAGGTCCGTGGGCTTCTCCGGCCAGTACGATCTTTTTGGCAACAGATACCTTGTCCCCTATCTCAACGTAGACCAGCAAAAACAGCAGCTCACGGCAACACAGCAACCCAGCGAATATACTTCATCCGGCATTGGAATCCTGGGTAATATTGATAAATTTTCATATAACGCGCTTCTATTTAATTCTCTCAACGATCAATATATGAACGGCACTACCCCTTTAACCGTAGACAAAAATACAGTACTTCCTAAGTTAACAGTCGGATACAGCGATGCCGGCACTGGAACCGATGTAAACGTTGGCGCATTCAACATACTGGGAACAAACCCTCAATACTCCGCTGCCGCAAGCCAGAGAATTCCTATAACCGACTACTTCACCGTGACTCCCTGGGCGGACTGGCTGTTCTCGCCTAACGGTGATCCAACAAAGGACACCTATATCGGCAATTATGGTATTACCTCAAGACTCTATGATTTCTCAACGAGTTTTGCCTTAAAGAGCACACCCGGTGCCACAGAACTAGCTCATGACAAAATCGAGTATTACAAGAAATTCCGCGAAGGCCTTGGTGAATGGACCGTGGGCATCAGCGATCTGGCCTCTTCCCTGGTTTCGCCTGGCAACACAAACGTTCAACCTGAATTGTATGTTAACGCAAAAGACTGCGCACTTGCGGGTTTTGGAGCCGGAAAAGGAGATTTCAATTTTTCGTACCTGGCAACGGATCAGCGGTTCAAGCTTGATTATACGCTCTATATGCCCGGAGCTTCGGAAATGCTGAAGGCGGTTAATTTTGGTTTTGACCAGAGCGTAAAAACCGTGGAAGACGGGCAGGTATGGCTGGGTTTAATATCTGATAAGGCGGGGATCAAATATAAGCAATCAACCGGGTTTCTCACCGCGCCTGACAAATATAAGTTTGGCGCGTCGGGTGAGGTGTATTTCAATCCCAATAACAGCACTTCGATCTCTTTTGATGCCGGTGTCGCTAACGGGTACGGCGCCGTGAGTACTGGCTTGGAATATGATGTTCCGTATAAAAATACCGGTGATCTTTCTTTGCTGTTGAATGCAGGTGTGAACAACATAGGCGCCAGCACGGGACCTAACTGGGAAATAAAGCTTGCGGGCGTATTTCGTTTTGATACAGGGCCTAACTCCGGTGATGGGAGCGCATCAGCAGAAAGCCACGCCTTAATGAACGCTCTTAATGCAAACAGTCAAAAGAACCAGCCTGCCGGTCCAATAGACACACAGATAGAGTAAACCATTGAAACAGACCAGTTCTTTAAAGAGGCTTATGGCGATATAAATGATACAAGAAACATGATGGGGCCGGACATGGGGTTGCTCAAACATGACATAGAGAAGGCGGCGAGTAACATAGGTCCGGGAAGAGAATACAGGGATGTTCGCGAATACCTCGACACAGTACGCAAAGCATACCTGCTGAGCCAGGACAGCCTGATGCGTAACCTGCTGGGTGTACCCTTTGGCTTTAAGTTCGGAAGCCTCAGCTCTTATATGCAGAACGCGGAAGGAATGCTCTTTGCGTTTGCAGAAACAATAAATGACAGCTCCACCTACTTTAACTCCGTAGAGTCGCAGGCTGAGGCTAAAACGAAGATACCCATAGAGAGCGAAAAGGAGTATGTAAAAGACATTGTAAAGGCTTCTCAGGAAATAGCGGACAAAACCCGCAAGAACGAGATAATAGCGGTCATGAGATCGTCACTGAAAGACCTGGGGTATGACTATGACAGCCTTGCGCAGGCCTCGGTAACTTTGACGGAGGCCGATGTCGTAAAACAGCAGCTGGAACAGTACCATGGACAGCTCTATGGGAACAGCGGCTTGCACAAAAACGATCTGCTCGGTAACAGCAAACTTGTATCGCAGGGTGATTATACGTACGAAGACTTGCAAATTTTATTAAAAGCGAAAACAGAATTGCAAGATATTTTCAATGAGACCCCGCTGTTAAGATCCGAGCTTCAACCGCCGAAAGAAGGGACTGAAGAGTATGACAGCAAGTTCGCCAATTTTCTGGAGCAGAAACGTTTTTCTGCCGGATCTTCAGTAGATGTCAACAAAGACGAGCTTAAAACGGAGTTCAATTATAATTATGCGGATTCGATGATCTCTTACTATTCCCAGCAGGTGCTGGCGAGGTATAACGAAGAGCTCAAGCGCTCGCCCGGAGCAAAGACTGACACGATATGGAATAACGTTATGGGGTCTGTCCGCGAAGAATTGCAGCTCGGGAAGTTCGTAGACGATTACAAGTACAGGGTATCGGATACGGTTTGCGCCGCGGTCAAAGAATTCGGCGCAAGCATAGGAAGAGACGTCTATGATGTGGAAATAAAACGGGACGGCAGCGGCAGGATAACCGAATTAATAGCTTCGTCAAAAGAAGGATTGCAGGAATTCAAAATCAGTAATGACAACGTTTTGCCGACCATAGAGTTGTTTGATTATTCAAATATCCAGGAAGGATATGTCGCAAGCTCCCGGCTATATGAATTCAGGGTCGGGGACGTGGCGCTTCAATCTGCCACACTCGGCCGCAGCGGCGATATTAGCAAGAACTCCATCGGAACAATGGTTGGAGAGAAGTCATACAAGGTTGAACGCCGCGGAGACTGGATGAGATGGGTAGATTATGGCGGGACGAAGTTTTTGCCGGGACACCGGGAAATAGCTTACGGTCAGGATTATAAGCAGACCGAAACAGACAAGAATTTCGAAGAGACGTTCATAAGACAGGACAACGAAGACGGCAGTTATACGAAATACTACGTGAAGGCCGGTGTCAAGGACAGGGATGAAACATACCTTTGGCATCTGGAAGAAGAGATGCCAGTAAAGACGATATATCATAACTCGGCGTTAGGGGTCCCCCTTATAGAGATCTTTGAAGGCGCCAACAGCATGAAAAGCAAAGTTTATCTCTGGTCAGAAGACAAGGGGGTACGTGAAGAAAACCCGGTTTACGCGAACACCTATACCTATGATCAGGGATATTACCACCGCGTCGTTAAATCAAAAGACGACATGATAACCGGACTGCATGAAGAATGGAAGGACGTCAGTACCGATGGATCTGCCGTTAAATATGAATGCGTGACAACCGCGGCAAACGGTACGGTAATAACCACGAAGGATACAAGCCGGCAGCGGGACAGCGATATTTCTTATGAAACGACAGAATACGCGAACAAGAACAAAGACGCCGCCATAATAGACACCGAAACAGGAAAAGAGACGCTTGTAAGAAGCGATTTCAGGCAAAACATTGTTTATACCGAAACGTCCGGTTACGGGGACAATGCCTTTATGCGCTCGTTCATTCGCGAGTATGCCGACAAAAGACCGAAAGAGACCGGCTGGTCGAACCTGCGGACAAAGGAGTCCGAGCTTGTGACGTACAACCATCTGAACGTGCCGGTCATAATAACATCGTTTGGCGCGGTCAACAATAAAACTTTGAAACAGACATACGAGCGCAAAGATTCCACCGAACAAACAGTTGTGCGCGGAGAGGTCGATGCTCTTACGGGCGCGGATTCCTCAAAAACGTATTCCATGTACGATACGGGCAACAAGAACCCGCTATTCAAGTCCGAGGTTTCGGCTGTCGATTACAACACGCTTAGGAAGACCGTTACCGTATCTAAATTCCGGGACGATAATGATGGCAGGAAAAATGGTCTCATTGAATGGAAGGAAGCAGGGTTTGTTAATCCGCTATACGGCGCGGGCAATTTCGTTAAGACGCTCGGCGACGGCAGAATCGAATCTGTTACTACAGGCCTTGATAAATTCAACGCTCCTCTGCGTAATAACGACGGGAATTATTACCAGGTAGTGGCTTATAAGCTCCTCGGCCAGCAAGATGTTGTTACCTTGAACAGCGAAATGATACCTGTCGAGGCCGTCAAGACTACGGCCGGGGGGAAACTTGTTGAAAGAAGAGACCTAAATCTGCGGACAAACGACGGTTCCTGCTATAACCGGACGGAGAAAGAGGACGGAGAGGTTGTCGCGGAATATCTTACCAGGTTTAACGGGCCGACTGCTGTAAAAGAGGTGTATTACGATCACAAGAGAACTTCCAGAACCGAGTACGGTTTCAAAAAAGCGGGTGACGGGTCCGCATATTTTGCTGCTACGACGCTTGATGACATATCAGGCCTTGCAACCGAGGAACAACACGGCATTTACCGTGACGGGTACATCAGGCAGATAATTGCTACCGACAATAACACAAAAGACAAAATATCCACACTAACTTCAAACGATGGAGTGGAGTTCTATGGGAAGAATTTCGAAACGAAAGAACTTGTGACACAAGAAGCTCTCTTTATCAACGGGCCGATTGTGAGCATAAACGAGTTTACCCCCAAAGCAAGGGATATAAACGACACGAAAGAGATAAAAAGCAAAAAACAAATCACGATCAATACTGAGGACGGTTCGGTAGAAGCAATCACTGATTTTCCCCAAACGCTTTCCAGCCGGGCCGAGACTTATGGATTTTATGGCGGTGTTTTGGACACCGCGGTCGACAGGGGCCCGGGCGATTTTCTTGTCAGCAGTAAGAGCAGGTTAGATCGTGACGGCACAAAATATAGAGTTACCTATTATAACGGCGATAACGAAAAAACAACCCTCTACGGTCCGAACGGCCCCGCCGCCGGCGTGGTTGCCAGTGATACGAGAGGCAACATCATATCCGACACGAAAAATATAGGGAACAGAAATATAATTACTTATGCGAACGGAGACACATCGGTACAGTTCCTTTCGCGATGCGGCGGGGTTTTGGAGTCTGCGGTGACCATGCCGCCATCGCAGGCAGATAAGCTGAACACAGTAACCAGTATGACACCTTCTCAGATTGAACAAGCCGTGCTTAACGGAAAGTTAAACGTTAAAACTTTCACTAAGGCTCAATTCGTAAACAGTAATTTGGGCTGGGAACTACAGTCTGTGTACCCTCAATCTAATAGCAAGCATAATGAGACGAAAGACTTGCTGTGGCGTGACGGGCCGTGCGATAGCGATAAGCTGGCTTCGAAAGACGGCACGGTGGTAAGCGCGCAAGATATCGTATTCGACCAGACTGACAATGCATTTCATCAGATCTCTCACTATTTCGGAAGCCACGATAAAAACACGGAAATACGCAGGGAAGACTATAAGCTTCTTTTCATGAATGGCCCGCTAGCTGAAGGAACGGACACGGGCACGATCGTAGATTATAGATATAAATATAATCCGACAGGCGTGCCGAATCAGATGGAAGAGGTTGTCTACAAGGCGGATATCAATTATACCCATGGCTCCGGGGATAATTATGCGAACCGAACCGAGACAGTCTATCGTATTGAGAACGGAAGCAGGATGCCTTCTTATGATAGCCAAAAATCGCTGAAACTTATCCTGGGAACATGGAAACCAGTGTATATTAAACAGGATTCGCACGATTACGGAGAACTCACCACGTCTTTTTCTTACGATGAAAATAAGACCGGTTTGCCGCTGGGGAGTTCGGTAGATTTTATTGATCCGACTCAGTTCAACCATTTTCAGACAAAAACAGAAAAACTGGTCAATTTGAGCGAACTCAAAAACAGCCTGGTTGAATTGAAGAGAAAGCAAAACAAAACTCCCGAAGATGAAGAAATTATTGCTGACGATGAAAGGGTCATCAGAGATGCGGAAGCTAATTATAATAGGGTTCGCGATGAAATTGAACGGTTAACGCAGAACAAAAATAATGGCCCAGCTGTCAGCATCCCTACAGAAGACCTCTTTGTAGGTATAATATACGATGTGTCAAAAAATATTATTACCGGTAAGACCTTTCAGGGTAGATATCTTGGAATGAACCTCTATCTCAATGATTCAGCCATGGGGCTGCGTCAAGTGGCACAGGAAAAAGTAAATATTACATCTAATGAAAGGGATATAAATGTTATATATGAGCTGGCTAACGGGCAAACATCGATTCATGGTTATAACCGCGGCACAAAAGGGTTTTTGGAAAACATTTTTCCTCAAATGAAGCCTATCATACCAGCGGTCGATTATCCTGTCTATCTGACGCTAAATGACCCATGGGCAAACGAACTGGTTAGTATAGACCAGTCGCCCCTTAAGAGTGAGATTAAATTTGACGAAGTCCAGGAGTTTTATCGTCTTGCAAAAAAGGAATTGCTGTGGATAAAAGCTTACGATGCGGTATTATCGAAATCATATAACGCGAAGAATATAGTCATCAACGGTAAGGACGGCTCTTTTACTTACACTAGAACTATTGAGACAAGGACGAATTTATATAACGCTCCATATGAAGGAAAAGAGCTACTGCCGCAATTCTGGCTAACGCCCATGAGCTCGCTACGCACAGCGTTGATAATACTTGGCATAGCTTTCGGTATTCCTGTCATTTTAAAGTTGTTTTATCCCTGGATCCGCAACTTTCTAATGAAATTGTTTCCTAAGAGGCACAGCATGAAAGCCGCACTATCGAACAGCAATAAGTCGCCGCCCGGCAATATAAGCAGCGAATCTGTGCTGGCGCCCGTAGAGAAATCTAAAGAAGTTTTCGATCAATGGAAATTACTGCTTAAGGGAAACGAGTTATCTGACCAGGATATCCGCGATATTCTTAACAAGGCCATGCTGGTTATGAAACAGACACCTTTTCAAATAGATGCCGCAAAGGAAAATCTAGAAGAACTTCATAATACTTACGATAACATGTACAAACTCGCTTTACAAACGATCCACAGCCTCAAACCGTCCTATGACAAAATTTCGGCAGATGAGAAAGAAAGAAGAGACAAATTGGATGTTATCCTTTCAGAGTTCGGATTCATCGCGCAATACAGCGTAAATTACGCAAGCGTGGCGTCTTCAATGGTTAATCTTAAAGTGCTATCAGGATATATATTGCCCCGGAAGAATTTTTTTGAGTTAGGGATGTCCTTCGCGCGCTTCTGGCACGGTTTTTGGTATGGTGTGGCGGAATCTTCTGAGCGGACTAAAGAACGCGTGAAACAGCTTGTTGATCTTGGCAATATCATTCAACCGGGATTGTATAATGACACTGCAAAAACGATCCAGGAAACTGATAACCACCTAAATTCTATCGAACATAAGAAAAAAGAAAATGGTATCGGGGGTATACGCAGTTTGTGGAAATACGACAGATCGGTTCCACGGATAATAGGGCTGATAACTTTCTTGTACGGCATTTTCGTTTTTGTATTTTTATGCACGGGAGCGCCTGTAAGTCTTGTCATTTCTTTTGTCTTTATGGCTATTCCGCTCCTGGTTTCCTGGATACTCGTAGTGTGCGGGCTTAAAGAATCGTACACTGAAAAAATGAATAGCATCACGAAAGCGTTAGGCAGAGAGCCCGGGGACCATTTTACAGAGACGTTTCAGAAGATAGAGTACGGGGCGACGGTGCAAGCTCTGGAGCGGGAGATGGGAAAGCCCAGCGCGGACATAATTTTGGTTATGGCAACGCCGGAGAACATGCAGTACTATAAGGATCTGCTTGCTGGCGGGAAGGGGAAACTGTGGAGGGAGGATATACCGTTTGAGTTTCTTCCATACGAAGGTGAGGACGAGGGCGGAGCGTACGCTGGCGCGTTCGATTATCTTACGAAAGAGAAGCTGGAAGATCTTGCGCAGAAGTACCCGCATTTGAAAGGCAGGAAAGCGGAGGACGTGCGATCAGTAATACTGGTAACCGGGCAGAACGGCAAAGAAGACATTGCAAGCCCCGTCACGATTCCTGGGGCAGAAAAGATCACCTCGAAGCTTGGGCGGGAGCTGATGAATATAGAATACCAGCTGTGTAACGGTCTTAAAGGCACGCAGATGCTTGAAGATGATAAAGGGCGCGGGGGTAAAATATTTGTCAAGGCGAAGTACCACGATGTTGGCCCGATCCAGCGGCGCGGGGAAATAACGCTTATGGGATCGTGGGCTAACCTGGACCAGGTAGAGGACCAGAAGCTCAAGATACTGCTAGAAACGCAGGACGGGCACGCGAGCAAGATATATCATGATTTCAAGGTTAAAGACATAAACGACAAGCTTAAGCGCAACATTTTAGGTGTATATGACGAGAAGAACAAGGAAATAAGGCAGATGCCGGTTTTAAGCGGGATAGTATTGTTTAGTTTTGACACTTATGAGAAGGAACGGGAGTTCAGCAGGATGCTGGACAGGGTGCCGCACAGTTTTAGTTTTACGAAGGACGTGCTGAACCCGCTAATTCTGCTGGAGAACGAAGGCGCGCAGGAGATGTACAAGTCGATGACATACCGAGACGACTTCAAGAACGGGCAGAGGCGAGCGCTGCTTGAGCTATACGACAGCTATGAAAAGGAGTACGGAGGGCAGAACAAGATGCCGTTCGACTTCAGGGTGTATATGCCACAGGTCCATGAAACGTATATTAGCTATGGGAGCGCACAGCAGGAAATACGTTATAACGGAAAATATGTGTCAAAAAGCGTGAAAGACAACGTTTCCGGCAGCAACAACAGCAATAGCGACACCCCGACCCCGATTCAGAAATCGCAAGATATACTCTCGGGCTGGAAGAAGCTTCTTGACGCAAAAAATGGCGATGAGTTGAGTGACGATGAGATACGCGATATCCTTAACAAGGCAATGCAAATAATAAAACTGGCTCCTTTCCAGGTCAACAGTATCATCGAAAATCCTAAAGAAACAAGCAACAATCTTATGCGCTTGTATAAAATGTATGGGTTTAAGTACGCGGATAAAGGGGAAGATAAGACTAACTTATATACGCAAGCATTGAGAACTATCCGTGCAATTAAAGCAACCTATAATAATCGGAAAACCGGGCCGGCGAAGAGGGCGAAACTGGAAGTCGTTCTTTCCGAGTTTGGTTTTATCGCGCAATATAGCGCGAACTACGCGAGCCTGGCGCTTGCGATGGACAATCTTGACTTGCTTTCTGGATATGTGTTGGAGAAAGGTACCTTTTGGGAATGGGTTATGCAGCTGGTGAGACGTTGTTTTCATTTCAAGCATGGGATAGTGAGATCTTCAAGGCGCGCGCAGGAACGCGTGCAGAAACTCGTTGAGATCGGCAACATGATTCAACCGGGGTTGTATCAGGATCCAGGGGTGCCGATCCGTGAAACCGACGAGTACATAAAATCAATCGAAAACCAGAAAAAAACAGGTGCCATAGCAATAGATAAATATTGGAAAGCAAGAAGGGCCGTGCCAAGGATAATGCGAGTAATAACTATTTTTGTCACGGTTTTCAGCACTCTTCTGATAAGTTCCGGAATACCTTCGGTCAACTTCGTCATCTCGTTTGTAACCGGAATATTGCTTTCGCTCGCGTCTTCGTGGTTTCTCATAGATCTGGGTCTTCATGAATCGTATGCCCTGCAAATGCGAAGCATCACGAAAGCGTTAGGCAGAGAGCCCGGGGACCATTTTACAGAGACGTTTCAGAAGATAGAGTACGGGGCGACGGTGCAAGCTCTGGAGCGGGAGATGGGAAAGCCCAGCGCGGACATAATTTTGGTTATGGCAACGCCGGAGAACATGCAGTACTATAAGGATCTGCTTGCTGGCGGGAAGGGGAAACTGTGGAGGGAGGATATACCGTTTGAGTTTCTTCCATACGAAGGTGAGGACGAGGGCGGAGCGTACGCTGGCGCGTTCGATTATCTTACGAAAGAGAAGCTGGAAGATCTTGCGCAGAAGTACCCGCATTTGAAAGGCAGGAAAGCGGAGGACGTGCGATCAGTAATACTGGTAACCGGGCAGAACGGCAAAGAAGACATTGCAAGCCCCGTCACGATTCCTGGGGCAGAAAAGATCACCTCGAAGCTTGGGCGGGAGCTGATGAATATAGAATACCAGCTGTGTAACGGTCTTAAAGGCACGCAGATGCTTGAAGATGATAAAGGGCGCGGGGGTAAAATATTTGTCAAGGCGAAGTACCACGATGTTGGCCCGATCCAGCGGCGCGGGGAAATAACGCTTATGGGATCGTGGGCTAACCTGGACCAGGTAGAGGACCAGAAGCTCAAGATACTGCTAGAAACGCAGGACGGGCACGCGAGCAAGATATATCATGATTTCAAGGTTAAAGACATAAACGACAAGCTTAAGCGCAACATTTTAGGTGTATATGACGAGAAGAACAAGGAAATAAGGCAGATGCCGGTTTTAAGCGGGATAGTATTGTTTAGTTTTGACACTTATGAGAAGGAACGGGAGTTCAGCAGGATGCTGGACAGGGTGCCGCACAGTTTTAGTTTTACGAAGGACGTGCTGAACCCGCTAATTCTGCTGGAGAACGAAGGCGCGCAGGAGATGTACAAGTCGATGACATACCGAGACGACTTCAAGAACGGGCAGAGGCGAGCGCTGCTTGAGCTATACGACAGCTATGAAAAGGAGTACGGAGGGCAGAACAAGATGCCGTTCGACTTCAGGGTGTATATGCCACAGGTCCATGAAACGTATATTACGTTCGGTGGTCTGCAGAAAAAAACAATAATTGCTGGTGTTCAAATCGCGGGCCAAGGGCAAAAGACCGTGACGGACGATAAACAAAATCTCAAAGAACAGCCCCCGCAAGCGCCGGCAGGCGTATCAGGTGACAATATTAACGGCAAATTGGTGAAAAACCTTGAGAAACTGAAAGAGGCTGCTCAGAAAAAAAACGAAGAGACAAAAAAAATACACAAATCAGCGGAAGAAATCGACCGGATAAATCAAAAATTGATGAATGATAATCAGGCACAGCTTGCGGCCAGCGGTTTTGGAGCAACTGTCGCAGGCGCCAGCCGGGAGAATAAAAATAATTCTCATAACGATGGGAAAGTGGTAAGCGAATCACCGCAAGAACATATACTGCCGGCCGCAATTGACAGTCTTGATAAGGTAAAAAGCCCGATAAGTATTTTGAGGCAGACAACGGAAACGGCAGAAGAAATGGCTATGCGGGAATATGGAGATGTGGACACGAGTAATAGTCTAAAGAATAAAACGGCGATTTATGTGTTTGAAGCGCTTACACCGCAGATCAAAAAACAAATGTCTGTGTTCGCGGGAATGGAAATGAATTGTCTGGGTGTTTCTCTGCTTTTGAGAAACTCATCCGTTGAAAGAACAAAGTTAAAATACATCGGTGATATAGTAGTGCCTGTAGAAGGCGCCTTTTTAAATACGGGCGTCTGGGCCGAAAAAAATATACAGGACGGGACCGTGATCTTGTATCTTGAGCCGCAAGCGAAACAGGCGGTAATTGGCTCACAGGAGATAGTCCGCGCTTTTACCATGGAAGGCGATAGCCTGGACCAGAACAGGCAAAGGCTGTTGCTGGGCAGAGGGGTGTTGTCGATCGTTCGGGAGATAAAGGAAAAAGGCAAACCGGAGTTTACTAAAAATATCCTTGATCTGGGCCTTGTTGTTCCGTTGTTGGACCCGGTGCTTGTGCAAATGAAGGACTTCGGCTCCGTATACGCGTGCCCCAAGTCCATAATGGACGATTTTACAAACGACGCACAGGTAAATTCGTTGGCCTACGGTTTCCACGCGGACACGTTTCGAGGCAGTGAAAAATATTACGTGCCCGTAGAAACATGCAAAAAAATGTGTTTGAACCCGGAGCTGTTCCAATATCTGAGCGGCGACGGCAGATATTTTGATCCGGTGCGCATGGCGGTGCTTCAGTGCGACCTGGTGACTGCATCCTGTAATAATGACAGGGAAGCTACGGTGGAGGGTATTGACAGGTACCCTGAATTCAGTAATTCGATTTGCAAAATACAAGGCAGTCGTTTTGAAGACGATATCCAGAGAGTGACGCATGAGTATATGAACATACTTTGGCCGGGCGTCTGCGAGCGAAAGAGGTCTTTGAAATACACCAGAGAATATCCCGGCGCGGGGAAGCTTGTCAATATGGAAGATGTGATACCGAGCGTGTCGTTTAACCAGTTCACTGAAATACCGAAAATATCGCGTAATTTGCATCAGGCTGGGATACGAAAAATGATACTAAACGCATGTTCGCCTGTAATCAGCCCCAATAATGATTCAGCGGTGGTCGGTGTAACCAGCGGTTATGGATTAGATCTCTCGAAGATAGATTTTGACGAAGAGGCAAAGAGGTTGATAAAGGGTGATGACAATCCAATGTCGTGGAGGATCAAAAGTCTGCTTCCTGACGATCAGATGTCAGACCTTAACGATTCCGATGGTTTGAAAATAAACCAGTTCTATGTGGCTTTAATGTTGTACCAGGAATTCCTTAGGAATGAGCGGGAGCAAGTGGAGTTTCAGGAGTTCAAAAAGAACAGATCGTGGATAGAAGTGGCAAAATATGCCCGATACCTGGCAGTTTTAAGGATACATGGATTCGTTCCGAAAAGCGTTACTGAGATCGAAGTACTTATGAAAGTGGGTAACCCGCAAAAATGGGAGCTATACCCGAATGTATACGAATATCTATGTTATGTCGCGTCAAGACAGCTGAGAGAGGTAATCAAAAATTCTCAAAGATCTGAAGAAACCCGCATGAAAATCATAATCCCTTTCAGCATGGTCATGGCACAGGAATCCGCGGACGTCGTTAACCATCCCGCGTATTTTAAAGATAGCACAGGGAAAATAATATCTCCGGTCATAGATGGCAAGAGCAGAACTGATCTGGCGTTGTACAGCATGGGCGAAATACAGGCACGGAGACTTGAAGCGGTCGAATCGCGTCTTAAGTACATGTTCGAAGAATATGGCGTTGACGGTCTATGCGTGAACGGGATAAATCAGTACGATTCAGCTTCTGGAAAAGAGACCGGACCCGGTGCGGGTCAGGCGGTCCTGTCATACGTTGCCAATATAATTAAAAGTTTTGACCCTGATGCGATTATCGTGGCGGATAAAGGATCCGTTCCGGGAGTCTCCGAGATTTTACCCGTAGGAGACGGCCAGCCTGATTTACAAATGCTGAAAGAAAAAGCTGCAAAAAACGAAAAGGTGTGCTTCAGTATCATGGAAAACATAACTCCGAGGGCGCTTGAGAACCTTCTGAAGTCCGTAGCCGCATCAGGTTTATCTCCTTATATAAGTTTTGCTGTGAGTTCGTACCAGTTCAGAAATGGCAGCGCGGCTCAGTCCGAGATAATGAACAATTTGAAAACGATGTGCAACGAGGGCATTTTTACTGATGATGAACTCGTTGTGAAAGGGGCGATACTTGGCGATGCCATGAACGTGACCGCGAAAGAAAGCGCTCTGATAGTCAGCCGTTTACGAAAAACTGAGAAGTTTGCGTTCAGTGACGGTATTGAAGTGGCTGCTCCCGGTCTCCATGTTCTGTTGAAGGCCTATAATTATATAAAGGCGTATTCGAAAGAAAAAGATCCCGCCAAATTGCTGGGGAAAGGCATATCTCAGGGAGATGTCTTTAATAAAGCATATAGCATTTTGGCGGACGCCGGATTAACTGACAATGAAGTTCCCGTGCTATGGGAGGACATCCGCAGGTTTCACCGGCAGGCTAACGCGCAGACGGACGATAAAATGAAATGGAAGGTACATGTCCAGTTTTTTGATTATATAGAAAAATATTACGGTAATGTGCTCTACGTGCAATTCAAAGCTTCTACCGGAACAAAGATCAATGAAAATAATGATGCTTTCAAGCAATGCCTTGTGCTCTCGGATTCCTTGATCGTAAGGGATAATGAAAATAATATCCAGGTGACCCCGCCTAACTGGCTGACGAGGGAGTCACTTGATGTTATAAAGCAGTATCTTATTCCAGCGGGTAGATACCAGGAGGCAAAAAGCGCTCTCAGGTATTATGCGAAATGCATAAATAAGGACGGATTACTGCCCAGCCGCATCTCTTCCGATGGGAAAGCTGAATTCAATGCGGCGGATGTTTCTTTGCAGTTTATAGACGCGCTAAACGTTTATTATAAGTATGCCAGAGATAGAAATAAAGGCGAATTTGTCAGTGAAATGCTTCCCGTGGTAAATACGATCCTTGAGTGTTATAAAAAAGCGTCCGGCCAAATTCATATGGATGAACACGACAACCTGATATGCGTGCCGGCCGGATGGACATGGAGCGGCGCGGAGGCGAGGAGCGGCAAGCCGGTGGAAATACAGGGGCTGTTCTATAACGCGTTGTGCGTGGCAAAATATTTTAATGCGCTGGCCGGGAACAATAAGGAATCGGATTCCTGTGATATGTTGAGCGGTGCAGTAAAAGCCGCTATTAATGAACGCTTCTTTACAAAAGTTGATAATTATCCTTTTGATGTTCTTGATGGAAATGATTCGGTTCCCAAAACAGCGGATGCCCAAAATGCTCTCTTTCTGATTTCAATGTCTGAATCAGATGACTTGCTTCCGTTGGAACGGAAAAGAAAAATATTTGAAACCGCGAGATCGCTGCTGTCTTCACCCGGGCCCATGTCGGACATGTTTTGTGCAATGCAGGCCAGTGTGACAGGGTCACAAGGGAATATAAATGAACGGACGAGATATTTCAATAACCTTTTATATGCTTTCGAGAATTTCACCGTTGATATAATAGGCGGGGAGCCATCCGATATCGCGAACAGAGAATCATCGTACCCTGTGCTAGCCGCTAAGATGGTGAAATCATTTTGTATCTTCAATAGTGAGAACCCAAACAACACTCCCCCAAAAAACACAGTGGGAAAGGTTGATTTAAGAGGCGTGTTAGACATACTGAGCGCATCATAAAATATTATGACCATCAAAAAGCTGATATCACTGCTGACGCTGACTAGTTTTCTGGTGAATTTTGTATTTAACCAGACGCTGAAGGCGTCCCTGGACACCCCAAAAGCTCTCAAACAAGAGAAGAGCCTTGAGGATTTCATAATCCCACAGGGTTATGGCCGTGTAACAGAGAGCAAGATGTACGGCAGCAAACAAGTAGTTGTGAACATACAGGACCTGCACTGCCATAGCGAGGTACAGAGGAACATATCCGGGATACTGTCGGTATTGGATACGAAGTATGTTCTTAAGAACGTGTACGTTGAAGGCGGATACGGGAAGATCAGCACATCGTGGATATGCGATGTGAAAGACGAGGCGATAAAGAAACAGATCATAAATAACCTGGTAGAGCAGGGCAGGCTGACCGGCAGCGAATACTATTCGGCAATATCCAACAAGCCGGACCTGCTAAGAGGCATAGAAGATGAGGCAATTCATAAGGCCAACATTGTAAGGTTAGGTAAAATCATTGAAAAGAGAGAGTATTTTGAAGGTGAGCTAAAAGGGCTTGATAAAGAGCTGGAGTACATGAAGGCGAGATATTTCAATACGAGGAACAGAAGCTTCAGCAGGCTGGTAGAGAGACACAAGGCAGGGGAGATAGATGCATTAAAATACTATTCATTATTGAATGGATATATAAAGAAGATCAATGAGAACCCCAGGGAGAACAAAGGGTTAACGATAAAGATGGAAGATTACCCGGATATAAGAGTATATATGGAAATGGGGCAGATAGGTAAGCAGTTGAATTATAACAGGATCACGAGGCAGTTAGAGCAGTTTGTAGGGACATTAAGATCCAAGATTCCGTATTCGGAATATGCAAACCTGATTGAAAAGACAGATAATTTTTCGAAAGCAGGTGAGCTGTATATACGCCTTGCGCAGGTAACGAAGGAGTATAAGTTAGATATAGAGCATAAATACGCCGACTTGAACAATTTTTTTGAGTATACAGAGAAGAGCGGAAAACTAAACCCGATAGCGCTGATACAGGAAGAGAAGAGGCTAACGGAGGATATAAGGATAGGGTTGTCGCAAGATATAAGCGAGCTTGAGGTATCATTTCTAGCTGATTTCTATGGGTATTTCAAAGATTACCTGCTGAACAAGATTTCGGCTGATGATTACACATACTTCAAACATAGGTTTAGCAAATTCCAGTCCGTGTGGAACAGATACACGTACGAGAGCAGGATGAAGGAACTGTCAAACGGTTTCACCCTGCTGAACGAGTTTTATGAGTGCAACTGCCAGAGGAACGATTGTTTTATAAGGAACATGGCGCTTGAAGAACCTAACGCGATTCCGGCCAGCAATTCAAGCGAAAAACCGCCTTCCGAACAGTTAAAGAACTCTGAAATTGTGGTAGTAGTTACGGGAGGATTCCATACTGAGGGTTTAAAGGGGATACTGAGGGACAAGAAGATATCATATATTGCGATTACACCGAATGTCAGTTCCGGGGCTGACGATTCATATCCTTTATATGTTGAGCTTGCCAGACAACAGGCAAAACTGTTTTCTTCACAAACCCTCGCGCTGGCATTGAGCTCCGCAGGCGCAAAGATCGTTGAGATTAATAAGGACGCTATAGTTGTCGAAATAAACGGAGAAAGTATTGAAATAAAACCAGGTAAGCATAAATATAAAATTTCCGATGCAATCGATACGATTAAAAGACAAATAGAAATAGGCAGAAAGGCAATAAAATTAGCAGAGAGTGAATTTAAGAAGCATGTAAAGGCGATAAAGCGTTTATCAAACCCGCTGGCTTCCAGTGAGTTGATATACGGGCTGATAAAAGCTTTTGCGGAATATGGGGCTCAAAAGGATCTGTTCGGAAGCAACGGAATAATATTTTCAATCGCAAGCAATAGAAACGTTCAGGAAGCGATAGAGGGCAACGAACACTTAACCATGCAGGAGCTCAGCGGTTTTCCTGCAATATTACAGCGAATAACCGCGGATAAGGCAATAATTAAAGAAAATCTGCTGGAGATAGCTGAAACACCGCTTCAAGTCGCAATGATAGAAGCCGTAAACAATCCAGATATCTGCTCAAAGTTGCTTGATGCAGAGAAATATAAGCTACAAAAATTCAAAAATGACGCATTGGAAGAATTGTTTACGCACAGCCAGTTTAAGATCGGGTCTGAGATCACTGACGCAGACCGGTTAAATGGCATGATCGATTTGCACATGCATGACTCTGACGGGTCTGATGGCGCGGTAAGCGTCGAAGAGCAGATTCAAAATGCAGTTGATGCGGGTGTTCAGGTTATTCAAATAACGAATCATGATACCGTTTCTTCGCTCGCGCGTGCTGAAAAGAAAGTTAATGGTTTGAACAGGAACAGAAAATTCGAAGATAAAATCGTGCTAGTGCCAGCAGTTGAAATTGAAGTAAGGAATCAGGACGATAAAGGCGTGGTTAGATCCGCGGGTATAGATTTGGTGGCATCAAATATTGACATAGAAAAGACAGCAAAGATTTTAGAAAAATCGTTTTCTGCGGACAAGGCGCGGCTGTTAAATCAGAAAAGGAATGACTATATCTACGGGATGATCGCAAATGGTAATTTCAAAATTGATTTTCCTGCCGTAAATTCAGCTCTTTCCGATAAGGGAATTAAAACATTGCCCAGCATCGGATTGTCTGAAGAAGATTTTAAAATAAAACCGCTTTCGGAAATTGATTTAACTGAGCTAAGGCAGTTCTTGACCATAAGAAAAGATAACACTCCGAGCAAAAGCAGGGCAGCAGAGGGCATAATTTACAGGATACTTCCTTCCGACAGTTTCGAAAAAATAAGAACAAAGATAAAAGACAATATCGGAAGAGGTGCCGGCGTATATCCGGCGCTTTTGGGAGAAAAATTTACACAAACCCGGGGCAATGCTATTTTAACTGAATCTCTGAGTAATTTTGAAGATAAAAATGAATTCATGAGCGTCAAAAAACTGATCTCGAAAATACACAAGCAAGGCGGAAAGATAATTTTGGCTCATCCAATGCGGTACTTTGGTGCTGACATGGACCCGGAGGTTCTGAACGCGGTCGATGAGTATAATGATAATGAATTAAATAAGTTTATCGAAAAACAAATAGGTGTAAATGGAAGTAGCATTAATAAGCTGTGTAACCTGATCGAGGAGTATAAAGGTTACGGGTTAGACGGGATATCCGCGAATTACCTGTATTCAGGCACGGCAAGCAAAAATGACAACCTGAACCGCGTTGCCAATATATTTGTTGCGAGGTACAATTTTAAATACATCCCTGCGGGAGAGACGGATTGTCATGGCCCGTACCTAAATTCGGCAGAAAACATTGTAGTCGGCACTGCGGCCGGTGTCCCGGAAAAAAAGGCCTTATTAGATTTTAAGAGTAAATGGTATAAAGCGGTTACAGCACAAGAAAGCTTAGATAGATCAAAGAGACTGATAAACAAAGAGGACAGATCCGAAAGACCTATCGTAAACGCTGGCGGAATAACGGCTCAAGCTGCTTCTCCCGCCGGGCTTGCCGCTGAGGTTGAGGGTGAGTACACCCGTCCGGTCAATGTAAGTAATAAGACGCTTCCCCTTACACTATCGGCAAAAAGTTTTGATAATAATTCGCAGCTTGCGAAAGCATGGAGAGAAAAAGCCGGGAATAATTATATTTACACCCGCCAGATCAATCCGGTTAATCCTACTTATGTAGGTGTTTCGGGTGATGACAAGAAGCTGGTGTCTGAGTTCGCAAGGGTGTTGGTGATGGCTGGTTTTTTCTCAAGTGAAATGATGGAGATGAACCTGCTTTTTGTGATCGACGGCGATAACGTCAAAGTGTTTGAAGGCGAAAAAGCGAAACTTAGAACAGATCTAGCGGGGCAGGCTAATACCATCCTTGAAAAGGCGCGGGTGAGCATATCGAGGTCAGAAAAAGAATCCGCAGACAAAAAGGAGTATTTAAAACGGTTGGACGGAATAAAGTTCTTTATAGGGAAATTGCCCGAGAACACTGAAACTGTGGGTTTTGCCTCAGGTGAAACCGCTGCGGGTAAATTCATAGCTGTTTATGGAAAGATAGACCAGAGGGAATCACAGAACCTGGTTGAGGAACTTAACACTCGTTGTCCTATAGCGCTCAAAAAGCTGGGCCACGTGATAGTTAAATTTGAAGACCGGGGATTTGTGGTGGAAAGCAAAGCCGCTGACGATCAAGCGCTAAAAGAAATAAGAAGGTTTATAGAAGGTTTTTACACTATACTCAATTTTTCTGACGTTCATCTTGGTTCGCCTTATAAGTTCGGCGGAGACAAGGAAACAGAACTTATGAATCTTTTAGATAAAGCGATAATTAACCGCTCGCTTATAGTGATAAACGGTGATTTTCTCGATCTCTGGCAGGAAAAATATGGCAAGATAAAAAAAGCGCATCAGGCGCTTTTTGACAAAATAAAGCAGGCACGAAGGGTTATTTATATAGCAGGGAACCACGACAGGGCGATTCACTCCGATTTTCTTGAAGGTGTAAAAAAAGAAATACTTGAAACCGCGAAAGAAAACGTCATAACCTTCAGTTCGAAAGCCGAAACCCTTAAACAGCTGGCCGATACTTCATCTATTAGAAAGTTTATCCAGGGGGCGAGAATAGTTTTGAGCAAAGGATTTGAGGGACGCGTTGTTTACGATAATATTGAAAATATCTTCTATGTCGATGAAAGTGTTTTAGATATCAAAGGTGAACCCGCCAGGCACGAGCTTTATTCCCGCATACGCGACAGCCGTGAAAACCTGAACCAGAAAGTCCAGGAGGATTTGAAGGCCGAAGTAGTAAGGTACTATTTTGACGCCCAGCGAGGACTTTATTTTGAGCATGGGCACGTAACTGACGGCACATCCAACAAAAACCCCATGGCTCCAGCGATAGTCTGGGTTCTCGGTTGGATCAGCAAACACATATCGGGTGATATAGAGTATAGAATAACGAATCTCCTGCAGAAATTGGCCGAGGTAGCGGTGAAGATCCTTCCTCACATGCTATTAAAGGAGACAAGGAACGTCAGCGGCCGCACCATAGCACTGGCAAAGAAAATACTGCAGGGTTTAAGTGAAAAAGGTGTGGGAGACAGGCGTATAAATATATTTTTCGCGCATATCCATGTACCGGTCGTGTTTAGCGGGCCCGTGCACGATTTCCTCAGCCATTTTACTTCTTCGATGGGTGGATACGCCAATGACGGAGCTTGGGCGTCAAGAAGGAAACAGGACAATTATCTGCCCGAACTCTGGCATTCTCGCCATAATTTGATGGAAAAAGATCCTGATGAAGATGATTTGAACAGGTCTTCAAACGAATCAGGCTTAATTCCAGCGTTAAGGGATTCATTGCTGATAACTTTTGAAAATACAGTCCTGTTGTTAAGGGGATGTGCTTACGTAGCGGGAAACGAGGAAAACGCGGATAGCCAACTAGCAAGGCCTGGCAACGACCGGCCTATCATGGAAAAACAAAGAAGCATTGCTGATGACTGGCTTAATGTTGACGAAAGACAACCTGAAATTTCTACTACTCTTGAAAAACAGAGTGAAACGTTAAATGCAGGGACTGATACCGGGACATCAAAATTTCAAATCCAAAATATTATAAAACTTGCCCTGGCTATATTTCTGTTTTTAATACCGGTTCAGCTTTATGGAGCATCCGTTATAGAAACCGCTTTTAACGCTTTTATGGGTTTTATAGGAAGCCCCGCCGGAGGGTGGGTTGTAGTTGCATGCGGCATAGGCTTTCTTGCTTATACATTATGGGAGATATATCTCGGTATTAACAGCAAGGGGCTGGAATCTATTCCGGGTCTTTCACTGAATGAAACGAAGACTGATGAGAAAGTTCAAAAAGGGAACATCCCTGAGTATGACGGTACTCCTATCGAGATCGTTGGCTCAAACAAAACTCTAATCGAGGTGATTGATAAAAGGGACGATTTGAGGAATATTATTGAACAAAGGCTCAGTCCAAAACAAAATAAATCTGTTAAGACATATTTGCTCCACTATTTTAACAATGAAACGAACACTGAAACAGCGGGCGGCTTGATTGAGGTTTTCAAAGAATCAGAGCTTTTGATGGTTATCGTTAAACGTGGTGTAAAAACCGAAAAACGAGCTATACCAACTTTGTTTATGAGAGATATTATTGATAAAAATAAACCGGGGAAAGTATTATTTGTTTTTGAAACAGAAGCAGGCAATAAGAAGAAAATACCCGCTGATGAACAATTAGAAAATATATTCTCCGCCAACACATCTTTCTTTATGCCTAAATACTCCAGGGTGAAGATGGATGCGGCCGAGTTCGCAAAGATGGATAAGACTGTTGCCTCCTATGGCACGGTTCCTATAGGTATAACTTATCCAAGACTGGTGCTTATGAAAGAGAACAAGCTTAAGTTCGAAAATAAACGTTTGTTGTATTTTAAAGCCTTGGAATATAACAGGCTTGTTTTGGTCAGCGAAATATTCTGGCTGATAGCGAGTTTTGTAAACTCTTTGATATTTGGCATGGTATTGCCTACTATTTTGAAATATGCGGCAGATATTGGAGTATTAAATATATACAACCTTGTAATGGAAATCGCCAGCGCCGGCATAATGGTAATTGTCAGCACCATTGCCAGCAACAGGATAGTGGATGTGCAGATGATGCGCGCTGATATGAGGACAGATGTAATGAGGGGACATATCTGGGAGAAAAAAATACAAAATGAAAAGGGAGTTAAACGTCTGTCGAGATATTTTCTTTACCTGGCGTTTATTAACACGGTAAATAATTTTCTTTTCTTTATGCTGATACCGGCCAGCGTTTACGGAAATCTCGCGCTAGGTGCTATTCTTTTTAGTTTTATTCCCTCTGTATATCTTATTGTTTTCATAGGTCAGAATATATTTACCAAGGTGTTGGAGAGTTGCCAGGATCATTATCTGAACGAAATTATGGACGGCGCGCTATTGTCTAATGAAGATGCTATCAAGAAGGGTTTTGCGAAACAAAACAAAAATATTGACAACTATTCGCATGTAATCGGTACTGTCCTGAGCGTATCGGGCATGCTGCTTGGCGTTGGATTTCTGCAGCTTGGCATGAACAATATTGTCGTCCCGACAATCATAGCAGCTTCCATTATTTCTATAATATCGGGCTTTATTATTCCTTTCTTCAGGAACGACAACGCGATCGGCCTGGAATTTAGCACAAAAAACTTTCTGGGCGCTAAGAATGAAAATGAATTACAGGTCAGTAAAAATATCATGCTTTCTTTTAATCCCGAGGATATACGAATAAGGAATGTGATTCCTATCGCAATGAGCAAAAACAAATCATGGCTCCCCTGGGCAAAAATGTTAAGGACAAAGATTATTTATAAAGTTGAGCCCAAGATTGAAACACTGGCAAACAGGATAATAATACGCGGTAGCAGTACCGACCCCACAATTACTGTTAAAAAGCGTTTCGGAAGGCTGAAAACCACTAAAGAGATGCTTCATATCGAACAAGCGGATCAATCCTGGATAATCAGTTTTGCCGCTGAATATAAAAACAAGGACGGTTCGCTTTTTGGGATAAAGATATGGCGGGCGGTAGCCGATGCCCTTAAATTAAAGCTTGGCATAGACAACCCGCTTGTCAGGGAAATGTTTGTGTATGCTTCCGGTAAAGCTGAAAGCGTAATAGCTCATGATCTGGCGGTGAAAGCTCTTGTTACGCTTGGCAGAGATATCGAACCCGATGTCGAGCTTACCGGTATGGTGCTTAATGACCCTTTGCTCAATGCACTTAAAGGCAAAGTCGTTATAGATACTATGAATTCGCCTCCATTAGATAGAAGTGATAATTTTGATTTTAAATTTGTGTCATACAGCAAAGATAGAAACGGGATTTTGCACATAATTCTACCCAAAGAATTTAAAGAAAAATATTCTGATAAAATACTTCCCGCTGCAACCCTGGCAACAATTCACGAATACCTTGAATCAACAGGCAAAACACATGAAGAAGTTATCAGTGCGGGTTTCGGTCCCGAGATTTTAAACCTTCCAAACGAGGAATTTCAAGATTCTATCCAGCAAAACCTCAAAAGGCTGGAGTTCGCAGCTAAATCCTCCTCGTCCGGTGAAAAACCTATAACTGTACCACGCAGAGGCCCCCCCCCTCAAGCGAAAAGACAAAAAAAACCTCTAAACAGAAGAGGTAGTGATTCAAATATAGGCCCTAAAACTAAAATAGATCAAAAGTATAAAGAAAAGGTTTTGCTTGTTGCATCATCAGTACTGCCTGCAGGACATCAATTTTTAGAACAGATTGAGCAGGTAATGGTAAGTGATAAGGATTATCAGCATCTTGAGGGCCTGTTAACTGATAAGGATTTAACAGATATTTTAGGTATCGAAAACATCGTTAGCTTTCTTAAACTCAACCCTGATGGCATAATCAATACTGTTCCTTTGATGCTTAGCAATAAAGAAAACCTTAAAAACCTTATTGATTTAATTGGGGTAGAAGGATTTGAGAGTTTAATAAAAAATAATCAATATGCGTTTGCGCGGGCCATGAACAATATCTTTATTTCATATACCGCATTCGAGCGGTTGTACAATAGATATGGAAACCAGCTTTTTATAAACCACCCAGATAAGATGGATATAATTACATACAACAGCGAAATAATCAATAATTCAGAAAATATTTTTGGATTTCTTTTAGATTTT
>CAZSIW010000005.1:0-22250 GCA_964606755.1 uncultured Elusimicrobiales bacterium
CAATTATCTGGGTTACTCTTATATTGATCGCGGGGTGAACATGGAGCAGGGTGAAGATATGATACGAAAAGCTCTGCGGATGAACCCGGATAGCGGGGCATACATAGATTCTCTGCGTTGGGCATATTTCCGGAAGGGGCAGTATAAAGAAGCCAAAGAGCTTCTGGTCAAGGCATCCCTTAAGATGGAAGACCCAGTCATTTTCGAGCATATAGGCGACGCAGACATGAAACTCGACAGCAAAGCTGACGCCTGGGATGCTTATCACAAGGCGTTGTCGTTGGACCCGGACAACAAAAAGCTGCTCAATAAGATAAAAGATCTGGAAAGACAGGTTCTGCCGAAAACCATCCAGCGGAAACTGTTAAAAAGAGCTATAGGAAACCTCCTCCAGATAAGAACGCTTAAGCTCAGCTTTACGGTCCTTACGAAAACACCTTCGGTCAATATAAGGAATTTTGGACTCTTCCAGTATCAGGGCCCGGACAAATGGCGTGTCGATATAATGGGCGGGTTCCTAGCCCCCAAGATAGTCGTGATACAAAACGGTAATTTGACCGTCCGACCCGAATCAATGCAGGAACAGGTTGATGAGTTTTATATGTCCAGCCTCAGCAATATAGAGAACTATCTCAGTTCCAGGCTCCTTGAGGGGTTTGATTCAGAAGATACCACCGTTGAGGATCGCGGGGGGTCTATGAAATACAATCTCGGCGCGAAGTCTCTTGTCATCGACAAAATGAACGGCGCGGTCAAGGAATACGTTGACAATGGGAATATTACCATCAAGATCCCCGGACAGGACTATTTCGAAGGCCTCTACATCCCTTCCAGTATCCTAATCGTGATGCCGAAAGCCCAGTCCGCGACCCAGATAAAGGTAAAAAGCCTCATACTCAATAAAGATTTGGGTAAAAACATTTTTTCGATGGAATAACATGAAACTCCTTGCTCCCGCCAAGATCAACCTTTTCCTCGAAGTAGAAAACAAAAGGCCGGACGGCTACCATAACATTAACACCGTTTTTCAGACCGTAAGCCTGTTTGACACTATCATATTGAAAAAAAGAAAAAGCGGTTTACTGCTTAAATGCGATAACCCCGATATCCCGTGCGATGACAGGAACCTTGCCATAAAAGCCGCCCTGGCCCTGCAGAAAGAGCTGAATTTCACCGGTGGCGCTGAGATAACGATAAAAAAGCAAATACCGGTAGGGGCCGGCCTCGGGGGCGGGTCAAGCGACGCCGCGGCTGTTTTGTCGGGGCTATTGAAGCTCTGGAAGAAAGAGATGCCCCTAAAAAGGCTCACCAAGGTTGCCGCGAGGCTTGGCGCTGACGTTCCGTTCTTTCTGCACAAGGGGACGGCTCGCGCTACCGGCATAGGCGACAGGATAAAGCGGATAAACGGCGTGGAACCATCGTGGTATGTGCTTGTTTATCCGGGGTTTGGGGTGCCTACCGCAAAAGTGTATAAAAGTCTGGTACTTCCATTGACAAGGAAAAAATTAATTAATAAAATTAAACACCAATTAAGGTATAGTTCTTTACTAAAGGGGGGCTTCATATTTAACAGGTTGGAAGATGCAGTGCTGCCGCGCTATCCTGAAATTCGAAAAGTAAAAACCGTGCTAAAATCAATGGGAATTCATTGTATGATGTCCGGTTCAGGGTCGACAGTGTTTGGCGTGGTAGATTCGCAACGTGCGGGGGAACTTGTAAGGGCGAAGTTAAAGGACCGCCCTTGGAGTGTGTGGGTGGTCAAATCTGTGGGTTGAACACGGATATCTTACACAGATATGGGGGACAGATGAAAATCACTGAAGTGCGGGTATTCCCGAAAGAGGAGCAAAAGCTCAAGGCTTACGCGGCCATCACTTTAGACGACGTTTTCGTCGTGCACAACTTGAGGATTGTGCTCGGCGAAAAGGGTCTGATGGTGTGTATGCCTTCAAGAAAGATGAATGACGGTACTTTTAAGGATATCGCGCATCCTATAACCAATGATTTCCGCGGTGAACTTGAAAGAAAGGTGCTCGAGGCTTACGACAGCAAGCTCAGAGTCGTTTCCTGATACCGGAATTGTAGTCAGCAGATTGTTTAATAATAAAAATTTTGCCCCGATCGTACTAACGGCAGCATATTATTTGTTACCGCTGGTATAGATTATCGGGGCAAAATTTTGTATAATGTAAATACAGCAGCTAAGACAATTGAGATTTTACGGGTTTTGACCGTAAAAGCGATCGATTGTCTTAATCTGTCATTGGGATTTTTTTGTCCGGCATTGTTCAAAGCCAGTCATAAGCGATAAAGAGGTTGAAAGATTCCGGGATGGTGTAATGGCAGCACAAGGGAATTTGGATCCCTTTGTCTAGGTTCGAATCCTGGTCCCGGAGATTCTTGTTTTGAGGGAAAGCGAGCCAACTGCTTGGCTCGCGTCAGGATTCGAATCAGGTTTGTCGATCGTTCAGCGAAAAATTCTCGAAGGGAATTTAAGCGTCGTTGCGAGCCAGAATTAAGGTTGCGAGTCAACGAGCGAAGCGAACTATATATTTGGTTCTACACATAACAGGAATCATACATTAACAACATGAAAAATCTAGCAGTAGTAATATTAGCAGCTGGCGAAGGGACGAGGATGAAATCCTCTCTCCCTAAAGTTCTTCACAAACTGGCTTCAAAATCTCTTGTCAAATGGGTGTTAGACAGCTCCCTGAGCTTTAAGCCCGAAAAGGTGTGCGTTGTTGTCGGTTATGGTGCGGACAAAATAAAGGAAGAACTCAGAGGCCAGAAAGTATCATTTGCGCTCCAAACTAGACAGCTTGGTTCAGGCCACGCGCTGAACCAGGCGTCAAAATACCTGAAAAATTACAAGGGAGACGTTCTCGTTCTTTGCGGCGACGTTCCTCTGGTAAGGCCTGAGACTTTAAAAAGACTCATTGAGATACACCGCAAGAAAGGCAACTCCGCTACTATCCTTTCTTCGGTCGTGGAAAACCCTTTCAGCTACGGAAGAATATACAGGGACAAATCCGGCCAGGTAAAAGCGATAGTTGAAGAGAAAGACGCGACAGATGAAATAAGGAAGATCAACGAGATAAACAGCGGAATATATGTTTTTTCGAGCCCTCTTTTATGGAACGTGCTCAATAAAATAAAACCGAACAATAAGAAAAATGAGTATTATCTTACGGATGCGGTCACAATATTGAACGATATGGGCAAAATATGCGACGCTTGCCCCGAAGCGGGTTTTGAGGAAACGCTCGGTATAAACACTCGGGTTGAGCTTGCGACGGCTGAAGGTTTTGTCAGAAAAGCAACACTTAAAAAGATTATGCTCTCAGGTGTTTCAATTGTTGATCCGGATACAACGTACATCGCGAGTGATATAGTGATAGGCAACGATACGGTTATATATCCGTGTACCGTAATAGAAGGCAGATCTAAAATCGGCGCAAAATGTAAAATAGGGCCTTTCACGGTTATAAAAGACGCAGCCATCGCTGACGATGTGCAGATTGTTAATTCACATGTCTATGAATCGACCATCGCGGAAAATGTCAAAATCGGACCTTTCTCGCATATAAGGCCCGGGACGATAATAAAAAAGGGTGCGCATATAGGCAATTTCAGCGAGACAAAAAAATCTGTGATCGGAGAAGGATCGAAGGTCAACCACCTGTCTTATATAGGCGACACGGATATGGGCAGTGGTGTCAATATCGGTGCCGGCACAATAACCTGTAACTACGACGGCGTAAATAAGCACAAGACAATTATAGGCGATAAAGCTTTTGTAGGTTCTAACACGAACTTTGTTGCTCCCGTAAAGATCGGCAGGGAAGTTTTGATAGCCGCGGGTTCAACAATTACGGAAGATATACCAGACGGGATGCTCGCCCTGGCGCGGGCAAGACAGGTCAACAAAAAACGAAAAATACGATGACAGTATCGGTGTCTGATGCCAGTAAGATCAAGCTGACAAAGACACTGAACACTGACACCGATTAGGGGTTCTTATGGAAATGAGAGTATTTTCAGGTAACGCAAACAGAGCATTATCGGAATCGATCGTAAAATGCCTGGACGTACCCATGGGTGAAGCCGTAGTGGACAGGTTCAGCGATGGAGAGATCCAGGTAAAGATACTGGAGAATGTCCGCGGGAGAGATTGTTTTATAATTCAGCCGACATGTCCTCCCGTCAGCGAAAACCTTATGGAACTACTGGTGCTTATAGACGCGCTGCACAGGGCTTCCGCCAAAAGAATAACTGCGGTCATTCCTTATTACGGCTATGCTCGTCAGGACAGGAAATCCGAGCCCAGGGTGCCGATAACCGCCAAGCTAGTCGCTAACCTCCTTGAGGCGTCGGGTGTCAACAGAGTCTTGACTATGGACCTTCACGCCGGGCAGATACAGGGTTTTTTTGACATACCCGTAGACAATCTCTTCGCAATGCCCGTGATTTTGAATTATATCAAGAACAAAGATCTCAAAGACCTTATAGTGGTTTCTCCCGATGCGGGAGGTGTCGAAAGAGCGCGTGCGTTCGCAAAAAGGCTCAATGCGGACCTCGCTATTATCGACAAACGCCGCCCAAAGGCCAACGAGGCGACCATAATGAACGTTATAGGAGATGTCAGCGGCAAGACTGCCGTGATACTTGACGACATAGTCGACACCGCCGGCACTCTCGTAAAAGTCGCTTCTGTCATTCAAAAGCAGGGCGCCAAAAAGGTCATAGCCGCCTGCACGCACGGAGTACTTTCGGGCGATGCGGTGAACAGGATAAATGAGTCTTGCATAGAGGAACTGATAATTACCAACTCGATCCCATTGGACGGCAAGAAGATAGACAGGGTTACCGTCCTGAGCGTTGCGTCCCTGCTCGCGGAAGCTATGAGAAGGATCTATCGCTATGAATCGGTGAACGAGTTGTTTGTATAGAAAAGGCGACGTGAATTTAACAGGAGGAGTTTAATACTATGAAAACAGTAGACCTAGTAGTTGAGCCCCGCGGTATCGCGGGAAAAAAGAGCGCATTGAGAACACTAAGGGAATCGGGTAAGATCCCCGCCGTGTTATACGGCAAAACCGACAAAGCCGCGCACCTGTTGGTGGATGCAAAAGTATTCGACAAATTGATCCATTCTGGGCTCGGGACAAACATGCTTATCAACATCAAAGTTGACGGCAAGGATAAGATCTCGATTATCAAGGAAGTCCAGAGAAATCTTGTGACTGATAAGCCTATTCACATCGATTTCCAGGTGGTATCGATGACAGACAAAATAGAAGTCAACGTGCCGGTCAAGGTTTCAGGAGTATCGCCGGGTGTTAAGAACGCGGGCGGTATCCTAGAGATAATAATGCACGATCTTAAGGCGAAATGCCTGCCAACAGACATTCCGCACCACTTTGATCTCGATGTTTCCAGCCTGCAAATAGGGCAGGGTTTGTATGTTAGAGATATAAAACCCATGGAAGGCGTTGAAATCCTTGCAGATGCTAATTCTATGATATTGAATGTCGTGTTGCCGAAAGTAGAAGAAGCACCAGCGGCGGCCGAAGGCGCAGTCGAAGGCGCGGTTGCGGCTCCTGCGGAGCCCGAAGTCATCAGCAAAGGCAAGAAAGAGAAAGAGGGCGAGGAAGGGGCAGCACCGGCACCCTCAGAAAAACCGAAGAAATAAAAATGCAGCGTTTAGCGTGGAGCGTTTAGGAAAGGCGGAAAGCAAAAAGGTTTTTTACATATACGCTTAATGCTGTACGCTAAAAAATATGTCAGAAATAAAATTGATAGTGGGCCTGGGTAATCCCGGGAAAGAGTATGAGAAAACCCGGCACAATGCCGGTTTTCTCGTGTTGGACAGCCTGGCCGAAAGCGACGGTTTTTCTTTTAGGAGCTGGAAAGGGGTGGCCGATGTCGCTGACCACTCGTTTGTCGGCGAAAAGATATTCTTTGCAAAACCCTCCGTTTATATGAATAACTCGGGGATCGCCGTAAAAGCGCTTTCGGATTTTCATAAGATTCCAGCCAACAAGATACTTTTGATTTTCGACGATTTCTCTTTGCCTCTCGGTAAAATAAGATTCAGAAAGTCGGGTTCCGCCGGCGGGCATAACGGTATTTCCTCCGTAATAGAGCATCTGGGCGCCGATATGTTTTCCAGGCTCAGGCTGGGCATCGGGCCTATCCCTCCGCTTGCTAACCCATCTGATTTTGTCCTGGGTAAATTCGGTCTCTCTGAAAACGAGATGGTAAAAGAGATGATAGAAAGAGCTTGCGGATTCGTGCGGATGTGCCTGTCGACAGGCATCGATGCCGCGTCAAACAAACTTCAAGGTGACAGCAGTAAAGAGACGGTCAAAAAAAGTGATAAGCTATGATCATAACAGCGCAGAAACCGTTCCCGGAAATAATAGAAAGCCTTAAAAACTACAAAAAAATATTTATTGTGGGCTGCGCCGCCTGCGCGACAAAATGCCAGACCGGCGGCGAGGAAGCCGTAAAAAAGATGGCGGAGCAGCTTGTGGGCCTGGGGAAAGAGGTGACTGGATATCTCGTCCTTGATACACCGTGCGATGCCAGGATAGTAAAAAAAGACCTCTCGAAATCAGAGAAGGCGAAACAGAGCGACGCGATACTGGTGCTTGCGTGCGGCGGCGGGGTGCAGGCGATATCGAACGTGACAGATTTTCGGGCAATCCCGGCCCTTAACCCTCAGTTTTTAGGTACGATCGAAAGGATAGGCATATACAACGAGTTCTGTTCCATGTGCGGCGACTGCATGCTGGCTTTGACGGGCGGCATCTGTCCAGTCACGCGCTGCGCCAAAAGCCTTGTGAACGGCCCGTGCGGCGGCTCGGTTGAAGGAAAGTGCGAGGTTGACCCTGACAGGGACTGCGCGTGGGCTCTTATATTCGAGAAGCTTAAAAAACAGGGAAGAAGCGGCGATATACTTAAGATAGACAGGTCGCCGAAAAAATTTTCAAAACCCAAGAGGATCGACAATACGAAAAAACTATGACAATGCTCGGCGACAAGCTTAGATCCGGAAAATTCGTAGTAACGGCGGAACTGTTCCCTCCCAAAGGGGTCGAAGTGGCTGACCTTTTGCGCAGGGCCGATATAATAGGCCCTCTTATGGACGCGATAAATATCACGGATAACCAGAGAGCTTCCATGAGGCTCGGTTCGCTTGCCATTTCAAGGCTCCTGAAGGAAAAGGGTTATGAACCGATACTCCAGATGACCTGCCGCGACCGCAATAGGCTGGCCCTGCAGTCCGATCTTCTGAGCGCGTACGTGCTCGGCATTGAGAACGTCCTCATCCTGAGCGGCGATCACAATCAGATAGGCGAGTATAAAGACGCCAAGGCTGTTTATGACCTTGATCCCGTGCAGCTACTCAAAGCCGCGCGGGGGCTTGAAACCGGCGTCGATATGGCCGGGAAGAAGCTTAAAGGCTCACCGAAATTCTGCCTGGGCGCCGTGGTTAACCCTACGGCGAGCCCGATAGAACTGCAGATCATCATGATGGAAAAGAAGATAAATGCCGGCGCCGAATTCTTCCAGACCCAGCCTGTGTTCGACGTCAAAGCTTATAGCGAATTTTCGGATAAGATAGACGGTTTGAATACCAGGGTGCTTCCCGGTGTGATATTGATAAAATCGGTGGAGTTCATAAAGTTTTTAATGAGTATGCCCGGTGTGAACATTCCGGAAAACATCGTAAAACGCATGGAAGGCTCCGCCGACCCTCTTAAGGAGGGCATAAAGATCTGCGCGGAGACAATAACGGAGCTGAAGAAGTTCTCGGACGGTGTTCATATAATGGCTATAGGCATGGAAGAATATATACCCGAGATATTGTCGAAAGTGAACGGTTGAATTCAAAAGGGAAAATAATGGAAAAACCTGAAAAAGCGAACTGGGTGACATACCGGCCGGACATCAAAATATGCGACTGTACCATCCGCGACGGCGGGCTCATAAACGATCACAACTACAACGACAAGATCGTCAGGTCTGTCTACAAGGCCTGTGCCGATGCTGGGATCAACTATTTTGAGATAGGCTATAAGGCTTCAAGGAAATTCTTCTCCGAGTCGCAGTACGGGCTCTGGAAGTTCTGTGATGAAGACGATATGCGCCGCATAATCGGCGATGAAAAAACGGATATGAAGATCTGCGTTATGGCTGACACGGGCAGGACGGATTATCATTGCGACATCATCCCGAAAGAAAAAAGCGTAATAGACCTCATCAGGGTGGCGTGTTATATCAATCAGATACCGGCCGCCCTCGATATGGTAAAGGACGCGCATGACAAGGGCTATGAGACTACCCTCCAGCTTATGGCGATATCCACGGTGCAGGAGAGGGAGCTCAGAGAAGCGCTCGCAGCTGTGAGGGATACGCCCATTACCGCAGTTTACCTTGTGGACAGTTTCGGCGCGCTTTATTCGGAACAAATTAGGGATCTGGTAAAGCTTTATCTTGAGATGCTGTCCGGGACGGACAAGGAAGTGGGCGTTCACGCTCACAACAACCAGCAGCTTGCGTACGCAAATACTATTGAAGCGCTTATCATGGGGGCAAACAGGCTTGATGCCACTATAAACGGGCTTGGACGCGGCGCTGGCAATTGTCCCATGGAGCTTCTGATAGGGTTTTTAAAAAATCCCAGGTTCAAGCTAAGGCCTGTTCTCCAGTGCATTGAAGACGAACTACTGTCGCTTAAGGAGCAGCTTGACTGGGGCCACAGCATACCTTACATGATCACGGGGCAGTTGAACCAGCACCCGCGCGAGGCGATCAAGTGGCGTTCAGGCGAAAAGAAAGATCATTATGTCGAGTTTTACGATAAAATGCTCTCAGAGGAATAGAATTTTTAACGGTTCACTGACTTGTTTCCATATAATGCTTATTTAAATTGGCGGGTATCTTGACAATAAATAAATATTATGTTATATTCTACACATTAATTTGCCTGAGAGAAAGCGTAATATTTAATTAAGGAGGCACAAGATGGCAGAAATCGAAGCAAGAGTAAAGGAAATTATAACCGAACAGTTGGGCGTTGATCCTTCGGAAGTTACACCGAACGCGTCATTCGTTAATGATCTGGGCGCGGATTCGCTGGATACCGTTGAGCTTGTTATGGCTCTTGAAGAAGAGTTCGGAATGGAAATTCCTGATGAAGAAGCTGAAAAGATCCAGACAGTAGGCGATGCTATTTCCTACATAAAAGGCCACAAGAAAGAGAATTAGTTTTCTCGCTGTGGTTTATAATACATAGACAATTAGATACTCCCATATGCATCAAGTATATGGGAGTATTTTTTGGTCTGACAGGTACATGTTTCAGGAGATGATATGGTTCTAAGGATAGGCCACAGGGGCGCCGCCGGGTACGAACCCGAGAACACGCTCGCTTCGTTCAGAAAGGCGCTGGCTCTGGGGGTCGACATGATCGAGCTTGATGTCCATCTCGCAAAGACCGGGGAGCTTGTGGTCCTGCACGATGAGAGTGTCGATCGCACGACAGATGGCAAAGGTCCTGTAGCTTCCAAAACGCTGAAAGAACTCAAAGCGTTGCGCGCCGGCGGAGTGGAAAAGATACCCACGCTAGAAGAAGTCTTGAATTTAATCGATAAAGCGTGTATGCTTAATATAGAGCTCAAAGGCAAACACACCGCCGCGCCCGCGGCCGACACTGTAAAAAGATATGTAGAAGATTACGGGTGGGATTACGACCGTTTTCTTCTTTCTTCTTTTGACCTTGATATGGTGATCGAGGCGAAAAACCATAACCCGAACATCAGAACCGGATTCTTGTTCGAGACGCTCGATGAAAAAGCCTTTGGGAAGATAAAAGAAAGCGTAGTTTTTTCGGTAAATCCAGAAGCATCGAGCCTCAATCCGTTGATGGTCAGAAAGATCCACTCCATGGACTGTAAAGTATACGCCTGGCTGGCAAACAGCGAAAAAGAGATACAAAGACTTATAGAAATAGGTGTAGACGGCATATTCTCCGATTATCCCGACCGAATCCCTCTCTAAACCACAAGATCGCCAGATGTGAAAAAGTTGAAAAAAGACATTTTGAGTGTTGATTTTATTGTCAAAAAAAGGTACTATTTAACTTAGTTGTAAGCCTCAGGATCTGTAAGGGGAATACAGTTCCTGATCAAAGTCCCGCAGCTTAAATATAAACAATCTAAATTCGAGATATAGCACCAAAAACAACACTGGCAAGCCTGAGCTGTCTCTACATGGTTTCTACCGGACAGTTCAAAGAGAGGCTACAATGACAAAGAGAATAATTATTATGATTCTTGGTCTAGCCTTCGCTGGCGGTATCTATTCCGATGTTGGACAGACCGGCGCAGCGAATACCTGCGGTGAGTTTTTCGTCAGGGCCGCGGAAAATGCTGGAAAGAACACGACCAGAAAGTTAATAAGAAAAGCCGAGACGCTCTATTCGAAAGCTTTTGAGAGTTACAGGGGCGGGAATAAGGCGAAGGCGGCGGAATACTATTCCCAGGCTCTGCAGACGCTCTCGATGGTAGACATGGATGTCGTAATGGGAGAGGGGCTCGAGGATAACTATAAAGAGATATTCTCCAAGCTTGGAAGGGTGTTGACAGGTATCGATACCGAGGCGAGACAGGGTCAGCAGCCTACCGAATTCGCGCAGAACAGCCAGGCCGAAAAAAGATATACAATAGCGCTGACTACGGACAACCGGCTGGTAAAACATTTTTTGAGCATTTACTCGGCTGACGGCTCAAAGGATAGGCTCGAGACAGCTTTGAAAAGAATGGGTAAATACCGCGAGATGGTTCTGCGCATCCTTCACGAGTACGACCTTCCTGATGAGCTGGTTTATCTTCCTGTAATAGAAAGTCTCTATTATAACGATGACCTTTCCAGCGCCGGTGCGTTGGGTATATGGCAAATAATGCCCGAACGCGCGAGGGCGATGGGACTTAAAGTAAATTACTGGATAGACGAAAGGAAGGACCCAGAGAAAGCGACACGGGGTGCCGCGCAATATTTGAAAGACCTCTATGTGATGTTCGATGACTGGCATCTCGCTCTTTCCGCCTACAACAGGGGAGAATACGGATTAGGCAGGGACCTTAAATTTGCCCGGGCCACGAACATGGAACAGGCCGGAAGAGCCGTTCCGAAAGAGACGGAGTTGTTTGTCCCGCAATTCATCGCTACAACACTTATATGCGACAACCCGAAGAAGTACGGCCTGAAATACGAGTTTGATAAAGTTGAAAAGTGTGACGAAGTAGTTATAAATGAGGTTGTCGACTTGAAAATAGCGGCGGACTGCGCCGGGACGAGCCTAGCTAAGATACACGAGCTTAACCCTGCCATACTGGCGTGGTGCACACCAAATAACTATCCGAACTTTGTCCTTAAAATACCCGCGGGTACCAGAGACAGGTTTATCGAAAAAATAGCTATGGTTAAAGATCTTAACCCGACCAGCGGTTTCGTGAAATACAGGGTTGAGAAAGGCGACTGCCTGGATAAGATAGCGAAAAAATATTTTACAACGGTTGCCGAACTGAAACAGCAGAACAACATTACGGGCGGCAGGCTTATAAAGTTAAACCAGCAGCTAGTAATCCGTCCCGGCAGAGCGTACTTCGTAAAGGTTAACTAAAAATAGCGTTTCACATTGTAAATTGAAGGAAAAATATAAATTTGTATTTTGTAATTTTCAATTTGCAATCAATATTACATCATGATGAAAGCAGACCTTTTACTTTTCGACATAGACGGCACTCTCGTAGATTCAAGGCAGGACATAACCACTTCCGTAAACCTGATGCTCAAGGACCTTGGCCTCGAAGAACTCGGTTTCGATGAAGTGGTTTCTTTTATAGGGAGCGGCCTGGGCAGCCTGATCACCAGATCGATGGGACCGGGTAACGAACCTTTTTTTGAAAAGGCTGTAGAACGCTTTGAATACCATTACAGCCGCCACATCACGGATACCTCCACCCTCTATCCCGGGACAAAGTCGGTCCTCGAGCATTTCAAAGACAGAAAAATGTACGTTATAACTAACCGCAACAAAGATCTCGCCGATATGAGCCTCAAACATCTCAAGATCCGTGATTATTTCCTGGACGTGTTCGGCGGAGATGAGAAAGAACAGATAAAACCCTCGCCCTACTCCATCAACAGGGTTTTGGACCTGACCGGGCTCGACAAAAACAAAAGTATCATTATAGGCGATATGGACGTCGATATTCTTGCGGGTAAGAACGCCGGGATAAAAACCTGCGCCGTTACGTACGGCCTCGGGACAAGAGAAGACCTGTCAAAAGCGAACCCTGATTACATGATAGATTCATTATTGGAATTAGAAAATATTATTTCTTAGTATACTGCCTATTTTTTTTAAATATACGCCTCATTTTTGTGAAGTTCCTGTACGCTGAACGCTATACGCTAAACGCTATTTAGGAGTCAACATGGACGGACTCAAACCCAAAATATCAATAATCGGCTGCGGCAACGTCGGTATGCGCTTCGCGTATTCCGTTGCGATAAAGGGGCTGGCGCGTTCGCTGGTGCTCGTGGATGTCAACAGAAAAAGGCTCGAGGCCGACGCGCTCGATCTTTCCCATGGCGCGCCTTTTTACTCTCCCATAGACATAAACGCGGGCGATTATGCCGACATCGGCGGCTCGGACCTCGTGGTCGTGACGGCGGGCAAAAGCATTCTGCCCGGCCAGACGAGGCTTGAGATAGCCAAAACCAACGCGGAGTTGTTCAAGTCGATAATACCTCAAATAGTTAAATACGCGCCCTCTTCGATAATACTGGTGGTCTCCAACCCCGTTGATATACTCTCTTATGTCGCCTATAAACTGTCCGGCAAGCCTTCCGGTGAGGTCATTGGTTCCGGCACGGTCCTTGATTCGTCCCGCCTCAGGTTCCTTCTGGGCCAGGATTGTTCCGTAGACACCCGTAACATACACGCGTACGTTCTCGGTGAGCACGGCGACAGCGAGTTCCCGTGCTGGAGCAAGGCGATGATAGGCGGGGTGGCGCTGAATGACTATTGCGCCATCTGCGGCATCTGTGACAACAATGAAAAAAACCGTAAACTCCAAAATATTTTTAACGAGGTCAAGAATTCAGCTTATAAAATTATAGAGGGGAAAGGCGAGACTTCTTACGGAATAGGCCTCGCGATGGCGCGGATAACACAGGCGGTCGTTCATGACGAAAACTCCATTCTTCCCGTGTCCTGCCTGGTTAACGGTTTTCTCGGCCAGGAAGAGCTCTATATCAGTTTGCCGGCCATAGTGAACAAAGACGGTGTTAGGGAAGTCGTTACCTTGAAACTCAATGAGTCTGAAGAGGCCTCTTTTAAGGTTTCCGCGGAAGCGGTCAAGAGAGTGCTGAAAGAGATAGGATTTTAAGACATGCAAATTTAAAATTACAAAATGCAAAATGCAAATTTAACCGGAGAGCATTAAAACCCTACACGTACACCGCTGTAAAAGCGGGGGCTCTGGTTAAGGTTTTCAGTGTCTTTCAACCCGCCGTACGGTATTACATAACCCAGAACTAACGACCCGCCTATCAGATTCGTTACGGGATATCCTATATCCATCAAAAATCCTACGTCGGTACCCGTCCCCGAAACGATTATCCCGTTGTTGTATCCGATGTGAAGGCCCAGGCTGGTGTTAAGCTTGTCTATCCTGAATATTTGGAACCTCTGCGTGAACTCCGCCGATATGTAGGTGCCGCCTGTCGGCCCGTCATCGTAATAATACAGGATGTAAGGCATCGCGGGTATTTTGGTGAACCTTATTCCTGCATAATACTCTCTTGAAAAGCTATAGATCTCGGGAAGCGGGTAGTAAATGTACCCTGCTGAGACGCTGATATTTTTTAGGTCCCTGGTGTAATCGAAGCTTGCGCCCAGATTGTTGGAATCCGGAACGCCGGAATATACATCGTCCAGGTTAGAGAAAACGGTGAAAGTGAAGTTATTAAAAGTGGAATAGGCGGCGGGTTGAAAGACAGGGCCCTTGTCCAGCGTTATCCCTCTCCATATATATGAGGAATAGTAAGACGCGTCAATGCCGCCGGAAAGAAAGTCCGCCGTTCCGGCATTTTCCGGTCTCTGGGCAAAAGAGAATGTGGAAGTCAGGATGAGAGTGAACCATATAGCATTTATAGCTTTTAGCATTGTAGTACAGATATGTACTTGTATGGGTCAGGCACGCTGACCCGTCGTGTACAGGGCATGCCCCCGCCCCTGCCATCCATCGCTACCGGATTGCCGGCGCGGCATCAAGAATAAAGTCGCACCTGATCGGATGCTTGTCCATCAGTTTGCATTTCTTAGACGATGTCAGCGCCTCGTCTTTTAATACCGGTGTAACTATGTATACGCCTTTGGGCAGTTCAGGCGTGATAAAATTCCCGTTCAAGTCGGTGAGCACCCTGAAAACTTCCTTGCCCTCTTTCGATATCCGCAGGGTTATGTCCGGCAGAGGTTTTTGATTTTTGTCGCTCACGTTCCCGTATAGCGTGTACAGTTTTACGCTCTCCAGCTGGAAGTCCAGCTGGGGGGATTCAGCCCATTTGTCCAGCCGGAAGGGTTTGACTATCGGAAGATACAGGGCCTTTCCCGCCTTGATCATGTAGTCCCCGTAAGGCAGCTGCGGCGTAACATAATTCCCGTTGGTATCAGCGGTCGCTTTCGCCACATCTCTTCCCGCCTGAATGACCCGTATATTAGCAAGGCTAACGGGCGCAATGCCGTTCTTGTCGACTATCCTTCCGAAAATTATGCTCTTGAGGCTCGCAGTAGTGACTTTCTTTTCCCGCTCGGGCATGTCAAAGAGCAGCCTTAATGACAACCTGTGGGTATAACCGAAATATTCATAAGGGACGAAACCGTAATCGAATATCATTATGTTGTATTTTACACCGAAGCCAAGCGTGAAATTGCCGTCTGAAAGCATACCCGCTCTCACGTTGATCATCTTGCTGAGGCTGTAATCAAGCCCGATGCCGTATTTTAAGTCGTCATCTACGGATTTCCAGATGTCCGATACGCATTGAAGCTTGTCGTCCAGCAGTTTGTACGCGCCGCCGATCCTGTAGGTCAGAGGAAGAGGGAACGAGTCCTGCACGAAAACCATGCTCTGTCCGATGTTCTGCAGGCTGGCGCCCAGCGAATATTTTTTGTCATCAGGCGCGTATTTTACGCCTAAGTCAAAACAGTTCCCGGTCGCTTTTTCGTTCTCTATTGCTTCCTGAAGATATTTGTACGTAAGGCCCGCGCTCAGGTCTTGCCTGAAAAGACTGGTGCTGTAAGATGCCGCCAGTATCATGTTGTAGGCGACGTACGACCCGTTGTCGTTGCCGTACACGTCCGAGCCTTCTATCCTGGGCATGTTCGTCATGACGGTGCCGACCGTAAACGTTTTTCCTTCTCCGAGGGGCAGTGATACCAGCGCGACGTCCTGTGATATGCCGGATATCCAGGAGTTGTGCATGACCCCGATATCTATTTTCTGCGTCCCGTACGTGCCCGCCGGGTTCCAGAAAATACCGAACGGGCTGTCGGCTATGGCGGTGTAAGACTCGCCCATCGACGCCGCTTTCGCGCTCGGGTCGATCTTCAGGTATTGAGCGCCGTAAGTGCCCGCGTTCGCATTGATAGAATCATCTGCGAAGACGTAACTCGCGCTAGCTATTAAGATAATGGTTACAATGAAACGTTTCATGTTATCCTAAGTCTCTTTGTCCTTTTGTTTCCTATACGCTCTACGCTAAACGCTTTACGCTATTAACGTATAATTGAAAAATTCCCGATGTCTTTTGACCCTGATGGGTCGATTATCACGTAAATATAAACTCCGCTTACGATAGTATTGCCGGACGGATTCTTGGCGTCCCACACGTACGTCTCAAAAGGGACATTCTCTTTGATCCAAACGAGCTGGCCCGCTATGTTGAACACCCTTATGGTGGAGCCGGGCACGAGGTTAGCGAAATTTATTACCGTGTGGCCCAGTCCGCTGTTCGGTTTGAACGGGTTGGGGTACAGCCTCGCATAGTTACCGCCCGCGGGCCCGTAGCTTGCCAGGGAGTAAAGCGAGAAATGAGGTGTCTTGACCGAGAAATTCTTGTTCACCTTGTCCGTCGTCCAGCCCGGCACTTCCATCCATGTCTGGCTCAGCCTGTCCAGAGTCGCGAGGAACAGGGTGCTCACTTTATAGTGGGTGATCGGGTCGTCAACTCTGCCGTCGTTGTTCGCGTCGGCGTAGGGTATCGTTATTGTCGCGGGGCCGCTATTGAAGGCAAGTGTGCTTCCGACAAAGTTAAAAAGATCGAACTCGGTCACATAAGGTTCAAGCAGATGCCTGCCTTTTTCCTGGCCGATAGCTTTCGTGGCCGTGGCTACCTCGTTCGGGTCTTCCGTGATGAGGTTAGTGAGCGCGGACGTGGTGATCCACACATATGCGGGTTCGCTCACGGTGTTTGCGGGTAAATCTACTCGGAACGTAAGCGTGGAGCCGGCAAATGAGAACGAGCTGATCTGAACGATCGCCCCATAGGGATCCAGGATCTTTATGGTCGTCGGGGGCAGGTCTATAGTATATCCAGTGATAGTCGTGGTGGAGAAAGACGGCACCTGGTCGTGGTTATATCCCCAGAACACGAAGCTGTAAGTGGTGTTCAGCTGCAGGCTCTTTATCTTGTACGTGGGAGTGGCAACGTTGTTGTCCCAAGTGTCATATTGCCATTCGGGCGTTATAGAGGAAATTGTGGCGCCGCGCACCAGGTAGTCCCGGCACGGGATACTGCCTGAAGTGGAGGAGGAGTAAGCAATGCCAAGCTTTGTCGCGCAGGGTTTGTCCCAATTTATAAGAACGGTATGAAATGTAGGGCTGCCGGCCGATGTTAAAGATTGTGTCGGCGGATTAGCCAGGGTGTAACGGGTATCGGAGTTGCTGGCGCTGGTGCCTGTCACGTTATACATTTTTACGTATCCGGTGTAGGGTGAATTCATGCCATACGGCGGCATACCGCCGGTGTAAACCGTGTTCGTGTACGGCTGCTCCGCGAAAGAATACGTGTAGGTTGTCATCCTGTTGGCGTATTGGTCATAAACGTAGAGCAAAAAACCGTCTTCATAGTTGGGTGAGTTGTCCGTCCAGCTCCAGCAGATCGAATAGGAGGACGCCGCCACGCCTTTGAAATTCGTGGGCGCGCGAGGCGCCAGAGGGCGCGTCCTGGTCGATATCGTCACGTCATAAAGCGTTGGTATGCCGTCGCCGTTGTAAGCGAGAGTCCTGTAATAGTAGGTGGTATAGACCGTAAGGTTCTTGTCAAGGTATGTGGTCGAACTGAAGGCGCTGGAAAAATCCAGTACAGTCGTGGTGGTGAGGAAGAAATTGTCCACGGAGCGGATTATGCCGTAGTCCGTATAACCTGGGTTGCCATCGGCGAACCATCCCATCTGGATAGTCGAAGAATCAACCGCTATTATGTAGGAGCCTGTCGTGGGGTTGGCCAGCGTATAAGTTGCCGTCGATTTGCTGACACCGGTGCCGTTTTCGTTGTAAGCCTCGCAATACCTGTTGTACTGGGTGTTGACGGAGAGTCCGTCTTCTTCCCAGGTATAAGTTGTTCCCGTGCCTAAAATTGTATTCGAGGTGATCGTCGAGATTATGACTGAAGTGGAAGAGTCCTTTATCCTGAACCCCGTCTCATTGACAGAATTGTCGATCCAGGACCAGACAATTGACGACGTTGAAAGGGCGGTGCCGAAGAAATTTATCGGCGGGTTCGGCGGCCCGGGGATCGTCACGGTCTCGACCGCGACGTCGAAAGGCGTCGGTATCCCGTCACCGTTGTAGGCGCAGACCTTGAACCAGTAGGTGGTTTGAGACGTAAGGCCCGCGGCCGTGCCCGAAGAGCCCCTGACCCCGTTCGAGAAGTTCACCGCTGTCATCGCGCTTGTAAAGAGAGGGTCCGTTGAGTAAATTATTCCCCAGAAAGTGGGAGCGTAAGGATCGGTGTTGGTGGACCAGCCGAGGGTTACGGACGACGATGCAACGGAAATAACGTACGTCCCTGTCGGCGGCAGGGCCCAGGTATAGGTTATTGTGGAATTTGAGTTGTTATATCCGACGTTATTGTATGCATCGGCCACCCTGTAATAGGAAGTGTTCGGGCACAGCGGCGGCGGAGTAAGCGCTTGAGTGGTTTGAGGAGTGCCTTCAATCCAGGTCATCGTAGTGCCTGAGCCGAGAACCGCTGTCGTTGTGTACACTATAACTATACCTGGGGTATCCGTCGTCGTTTTAACATCAAATCCGTCTTCATTGGTAGAATTATCTACCCATGACCACTGGATCGAAGATGTTGAAAGAGCGACACCGGTAAGGTTGAGAGGCCCATTTGGCGGAGCCGGTTTTGTGACTGTTGTGATCATGATGCCGAACGCGGGTATCCCGTCGCCGTTAAAGGCGCAGATGTTGTACGAGTAGGTCGTTGCCGGTTGAAGTTGGGCCGTGTCGGTATAACCTACGGTTTTGTATTTGTTCGAAAACGATTGAAGTGTATTTGTGCTTGTAACGAATTGGTCATCGTTATCTGAACGGAATATTCCCCAGTATGTAAAATTGGGGTTGGCCTCAGGATCACTGTTTGGGTCCCATGATATCTTTATTACGTTAGAGCTGACGGACACAAAAGAGTGGAAGGTTGAAGCGTTGTTTATCTCCAACGGGGGATTGGCCAGCGTGTAGGACGATATTGAATTACTGAAAGTTACCGCGGTCACATTGCTGGCGTCAGCGAAAGCCGTGTATCGTTGATTGATAGATAACCCCTGCTGGAGCCACGCGGTATTGTAAGTCGCGGAAGACGCGGCCGTCGGTGTTATATCAAAAACCGTGTAACTGCTCACAAATGTTGACGATGTCCAGTTCCAGTTTATAGATGTTGTTGATTCGGCGGTTCCGAAAAAGTTGAAGGACGTCGGCGGCGCGGGCTTTGTAACCGCGGATGTGGAAGTAAAAAGAAGAGTTTCTATCCCGTCATTGTTGAATGCTGTTATCTTGTAATAGTATGTGGTGGAAGCGGCAAGGCCATTGGAAGAGTTCGGGTCCAAAGGAAAAGCTCCCGCGGTGTCCGTTGCTGAAAGTGTGGTGTAAATACTACTGAAATTTGTCAGTGCAGTCCAGTTTGAGTTGTCCAAAGAGTGGTATATGCCGTATCTCGTATAAGGCGGGTTGACGTTGTTAGACCAGTTCACACAGAGGGAGTAGGAAGTTACGTTGGTGACAAAGCTGTTCACCGGCGGATTTGCCAGCGTAGAAGAGGTTACAAAATTACTGAACGTAGATGTTGTTATGTTTATCGCTTCGCAGAACGCATAGAAAGAAGTATTTGGAATAACTGTCAGGTTCAATTCCGTCCAGGAATTGCCCGCTGTTCCAAAAGACGTACCTTTCGTGATATCGTGGGCAAGATAACTGGTTGCGTATTGCGAGCTTGTCCAGTTCCAAGTAATGTTCGTTGTTGAAATCGCTGTGCCCGTGAAAGAGAACGGTCCGGGCGGCGGGGGCCAGGTTTCAGTGGAAATATAAACATTATAAGCGGTCTGTATGTTATCGCCATTATATGCGCAGACTTTGTAATAGTAATACTTTAGGGACGTAAGACTTGTATCTGTAATACTTGTAGTTGTTTGTCCAGCGGCTGAAACCGTAGTCACGTTTATAGTAAAACCGCTGTCGTCGGCACGCAATGCACCATATGTAGTTGCCGGGCTGGGATCACTGTTAGGGTTCCACTGAAAGCTTACTGAATAAGAGCTCACAGAGACTATACTGTTTGCACCGGGCACGTTAGCAAGCGTATATCTGCTTGCCGGGCTGCTAAAGACCGTTGTTGTAACATTGATGGCTGCGCAGCTCATAGTATATTGAGTATTTAAATTTAGACCGTACGTTATAAAATGGGTAGTATTGGGATTGAGGGGACTGCTGTTCATCAAACCGCCTGTACTTGAATATATAGAGAAATAATTTGTGTTTGTTATAGAAGATTCAACCCAGTTCCAGTCTATAGCAGTCTGCGAAATAGCAGTTCCTGTGAAGCTGGAAAAAGGCGCCGGCGGCGGCGGAAGAGTACATGTGGATACGATGTTGTCAAACGTTGTAGGTACGCCATTATTGTTATAGGCCTGAACTTTGTACCAGTAAGTTGTAGAATTATTGAGCCCTGCGTCTGTATAAGTGGTCTGCGTGTATCCAGACGTGTAATTCAGGAGAGATATGCTTGTTGTCCAATTGTTAGCAGAGCGCAGTATGCCAAAGGTAGTGTTTGTATATTGCCCATCGGCCGGGTTGGGGTTAGTCCAGGCTATTGTTACTGAATATGATGTAACTGGAGCACTAAATAAGTTGGTTCCTGTGGGGGGCAAAGCGAGCGTTGATGTAGCAAAAACTATATCCGAAGTGTTTGTAGGACTCGAACCGAACTGGTTGAATGCCTGAATTGATTGAAAATACGTGGTGTTTGCGGTTAAATTGCTGTTTTCAATCCACTGTGTTGAACCTGCTGGTGCTACGTCAATAGGGGTCGTATAGCCGTCAAGGTTCCAATATATATTAAACCCATTTGCATTGCTAACAGGGTTCCACGTCCATTTTATGGAGCTTGCGGATAGGGTTGTGCCTGTAAACCCCATGGGGATAGGCAGTACAGGCAATATAAGGCCGGTTGATTTTGATACAGAATATGGGCTTTCAAATACCACAGGTCCCTGGTCGAGGGTTGTGATTGCGTACCAATAAGTGTTGAAGTTCGTTAATCCGGAAAGGTGATAACTTGTTATGCCCGGGCCTACCGTGCCCGCCAAAAACGCATGACTGGGATTAAAAGCAGTTTCTGAACTCGAATCACAATATATGTTGTAGCCAGAAATTCCCTCAATAGGAGGGGTCGCCGGGGCAAGCCATGCAAGATCTACACATTGAGTAGAACCTCTTACAGACAAGTTTGGCGGAGTTGGCCATGTTGGCGGATTAGGCGTGATATCATAAGGTTGTGTGGAACACATGGTGTTGTAGCCGGGCACATCCGAATTTGAGTACCATTGCGACCAGTGGTTATAACTGGGGTTTGGATCGCCGTCCATTGCCAGTAAAGCAAACCAGTAGGTGGCGCTGTTGGTAAGTCCTGTAACCACAATACTCTGTTGAGTGCCTCCTGGTGCAAAACCTGATGGGTTCCAAGCATAATAGTAGGTAGTCGCGGTCTCGAAGCTTGAGTTTGTTATGGGGCCTGTGCCCGAGTATTTCAAAATATACTTTGATACTGTACCGCTCATGTTGTCTTCGCCGGGGGCTGTCCACTGAAGAGTTATCTTGCCAGTATCAGATTCTTGAGAACCTGTATAGGTTAATGCAGTGAGATCATGTATAGCTGAGGGCGGTGCCGTGGAAACAGAAAAAAAGTAATTAGTCGTGTTGTTGGCGAGATTGAGATCATACCCCGGATACGTTACCTGAGCGGTTATCTGGTGTACCCCTCCTGGAGATGCGCACCAGGGAACAGAAACTGCTTGAGATGTGTTCGAGGCTATCGCTGAAATTATCTGGGTAGTACTGATTTGCACGGTGTTTGCGCCACTGCCGGAAGGGGGGGTGTCAGTAAAAGTGACTTGTATTGGATTAACAAATGTCATTCTGAAAGCTGTAATATCGGTAGAATATTGACTCCAAGTATTTCCTGAATCACTCGATTGGGACATAATACCGATACCATTATAACTTTGTGTGTTATTATCATCTTCCCACCACATCCATCCATGGGATGAAGAATTGGTATAGATAGAGATCCAATACGTTTTGCCAAGGACAAGAGTATCGCTAAAAGTAATGTTCTGCCAGTGGTCAGTGGCAGCGCCTGACGCCTGCTGGGTGTCGATTGTAGCGCCGGGATTGCCATATCCGTCGTCATTTTTTAAATCGATTACAAGAGGTTGATACCCGTTGCTTGTGTTGTCATGACCGTATATAGAGATCTGCAGCAGTTGAGAATTGCTGTAAACCTGAAAGGATTGGGCGTAACGATCTCTTGATGTTACATATACAGTATCAAAAGTGCCGTCCGTATATGCATTCGGGTCACTTATAGTTGACGAATCAAAGAAGATT
>CAZSIW010000006.1:0-21034 GCA_964606755.1 uncultured Elusimicrobiales bacterium
GGATCTTATCTTGTCTATCATGGAGGTTTCGATAAGGTTTTTCAGCTCAGTCGCCACGTTCCTGGGGTTGGTCTTGAGTTGTTTTGCCAAAAGCATCGCCACGTTCGTAGCAAGGTCGCAGTTGAAGGTTTTCGGGGGAACGTCGAGTGAAAAAAGAGGGGCAATTCCGGCGCCCTGTTTTTCCAGCCAGGCGTTCACTATCTGTTCGATCTGTTTTTTTATCGCTTTCTTCATCATAATTAAGAACCTATTGTACTATAATTGGTCATTTCCGTCAAACAGGTAGCATTGAGAACGATATTTTAATATAATGAAGCCATGAGTATCAAAAAAATGAAAAATATTTCTCTGCCGCACATAGGGGCCTGTACCCGGATAAAGCTCTCAAAGGTGCACAGGGGCGGCATAGGCGTTTTTGCAATACTCGATATCCCGAAGGGAACTAACGTTTTCAAGGGTGATACGACAAAAATGGTCTGGATAGACCGGGACAGGATAAAGGATGTTGACCCGGGGATAAGAAGCCTTTACGAAGATTTCTGTATCGTAAAAGGGAATAAATACGGTTGTCCGGCTAATTTCAATTCCATGACCATAGGGTGGTATCTTAACGATTCCAAAAAACCCAACATGGCCATAACAAAGAATTACGATTTTGTCGCGATCAGGGACATCAGGAAAAACGAAGAGCTGACCACGGATTATTCGACTTTCACCAGGCACCACAGGACCTTCCCTTCAAGCATACGGAAAAAATAAGGGCTTCAATTAACATCTCTATTTTGATAGAATAATATCGATGACAGCGATATTGCTATTTTTCTGCGTCCTGACTGTTTATGTGTTCACCGGCCCGCCGGGCATAATAACCGGCGATTCGGGCGAGTTTATAACAAGCGCCGTGACCCTCGGAATTTCTCATCCTTCCGGCTACCCTCTGCACTGCCTGCTGGGCAAAATATTTTCTTTGATAAACCTTTCGAACTTTGCGTGGCGCGTGGTCTTCCTTTCCATGGTGTTCTCCTCCCTCGCTTCTGTTTTTGTTTACCTGCTGTTGAAAGAGATCACCGGGAAAAACATGCTCCCGCTGGCAGGCGCGGTGATATATGCTTTTTCTCCGCTGGTCTGGTCTCAGTCGATAATATGCAAGATATATTCCCTCAACGCGTTCTTTACGGTTCTCATTCTTTATCTGCTGGTAAAATGGGATAAAACCTCGGAGAACAGATTTCTATATTTGTCCGCTCTTGTTTTCGGGTTGGCTCTAGCCAACCATTACCCGCTGACCCTGCTCGCCCTGCCGGGTTTCCTGGCGCTGATCCTGTTGAATTATGAGAGGCTTAATATCCGTGACGCGGGCTGCGTGCTGTTTTTTCTATTGGCCGCGCTGCTGGCCTATGCCTACCTCATGATAAGGGCGTCGAAGAAACCGCCGATCGACTGGGGCGACCCGGCCGGGATCAGAAGTTTCCTTGACCACGTTCTGCGCCGGCAATACAGGCTGCTGGAGATGGGAAAGCACATAACTATTACGGAGAAATCAAGGTTCATGCTGGAGTATTTTAAAACTCTTTGCGGCGATTTCAAATTTCTGCTGGGGTTTACGCTTATAGGGGCGGCGCTGAATTTTACACAGAACAAAAAATATTTTTTATCGTTCCTCGTCGTGTTTTTGTTCAACACGCTTGTGCTTATGCTGACGCTCCAGTTTTCGTTCAACCCCGAGCGCCTGAGCATCATAAGCGTCTATTACGTGCCGTCTTACATCGTCATTGCGCTCTGGACTGTCTTTGGCATAGATTTTGTTTTTTCCATGCTGAACAGGCGGTTCGTCAGGGAGGGTTTTGCCCTGACCGTCGTCCTGCTGATGTCAGTGAACTTCTCCTTTGCCCTGAGCGCCAATTTCCGCAGGTACGATTTTATGGAATACAATTACTGCAGGAATATTTTAAAATCGGTAAGCCCCGGTTCGACGCTTTTTATCCTGGAGGCCGGGGACGAATCCCTGTTCGGGCTTTTGTACGAGAACGTTGTAGAAGGCGTGAGGCGGGACCTCAGGATATACGACTGCTGGGGAAACGTTTTTGAAAATATTTACGGCAAGGGTTTCAGCGTCATAACCGACAAAGGCAAGTGGCTGTCGATAAGGAAGGACGCGGAAGAGAAGATCGTCAAAGAGTGCGCGGGCGATGTTTATTATTTGATGTTCTCGGACAACAATTATGTGCTCGACCGTAAGCTGGAGCCGGCAGGCCTTCTTGAAAAGATAGCCGGGTCTGCGGGCAATAAAGTGTATGATATGCGTGAATTTTACGATCTTTCCGATATCTGCAACTCAGGGCGCATGGAGTACCAGGAAAAAGAGATTGCAGGGGTGTATTTGTTGTTCCTTGGAAAGCGGGATTTTAACACGAATAAAAATGCCGATATGTATTTTAAAAAGGCAGCTAGTTTGGCAGGCGACGTGCCGTGGGTTTTGAACGACATAGGCCTGGAATATTATAATTCTAAAGATTATCAAAATGCCGAGAACTATTTTAAGCAGGAACTGCCGGCTTACCCCGATTACTATTCGGCGTGGTATAACCTCGGCTTCGTGTACAGGGACACCGGAAAGGAAGACGAAGCGCTGCGCTGTTTCCGCAACGCGGCCAAGTACAACCCATCCGATATCTCAGCGTTGAAAGAAAGCGCGGACCTGTTTTGGAAAAAGGGTTTCAGGGAAAACGCCGCCTTGATATACGGCAAGGCTCTAGCAGGCAATGCGGCATTTGCCGACGAATATCTGTTCAGGGGCGGGGAATATTACAAGAGCGGGCAGTACCTGAAAGCTGTCGATGAGTGGCAAAAAGCCGCGCTCATAAAACCTGACTACGCGCTTGTGTATTACGACATAGGCGTAGCTTGTCTTGATCTCAACGATCGTGCCGCCGCGAAAAAATATCTTGAAAAATATCTTGCACTTGATCCGAAAAGCAGCCTTTCGGCTTCGGTCAGGGCAAAACTAAAGGAGATAGGCGAAAAATGAAAATCCCAAGGATCCCGAGGCCAGTTCTTTTTGTAATTCTTTTTGTTGCCCTTTTTGTGTTCGCGTATTTTGTAAGGGCTAAATTCTTCAATGTCCCGCTGGAGCGCGATGAGGGGGAATACGCCTACATCGCGCAGCTGATCGACGCCGGCGGTGTGCCTTACAAAGACGCCGTGGACCAGAAACCACCCGCGGTTTTCTATGTTTACCTGCTCATATTCAAACTGTTCGGCGCATCCGCAAAGAGCATTCATGTGGGCGCTTTTGTCTACAACTATATCACCGCGATCGTGGTGTTCCTGCTGGCGAGGAAACTTTTCGACGACAAAACGGCCTTCATCTCGGCTTTCATTTACGCGTTCGTCTCCTCCGAGCGAAGGCTGCTGGCGCACGCGGCAAATACCGAGCTGTTCATGCTTCTTCCCATGACGGCAAGCTGGCTCGCCGCATTGTACGCCCTTGATTCGAACAGAAGGAAAATTTTGATGATTTCAGGAGGCGCGCTGGCGGCTGCCGCCGTTCTTTTCAAGCAGGTCGCCGGTACCGGGTTCGCGGGGCTTATCCTGTTCGTTTTGTACCTGGCGATAAGGGAAAAAACCGGGTTAAAACGTTTCCTGAACGATCTACTGTGTCTCTGTTCCGGTTTTATCGTTCCTCTACTGGCAGTGAGCCTCTATTTCTACTGGAAGGGTGCGTTCGGTGATTTTATTTATTGTGTCATACTGCACAACATTTCGTATTCAAATATCCTGGGCAACAGCACGTCAAAAATATTCGGCAATTTCGTGGCGACCGCCAAATTCATACTTCAAAGCCAGCTGTTGTGGTGGTGTTTTTCTCTGTTTGCGGTCGTTTTATCAGTTATTTCAAAAAAACAGCGTGAGAAATCATTGATATTTCTATTTTTGTTTTCCTGCGCGGGTGTTTGTGTCGGATGGAGGTTCACCCTCCACTATTTTCTTCAGGTAATGCCCGTGCTTGCGGTGCTCAGCGCTGTCGCGATAGTAAAAATTCTGGATTTTATAACCAAAATGCCGTTAAGACCGTTAAGGCCGATATTGATTTTGGCTTTTATCAGCGCGGTAGTCTCTGTCCCAATCGATGCCAACAGGAGATATTTCACGCTCAGCCCTCAGGAGCTTAGTTACACAATGTATTCGGGAAACCCGTTCATAGAAGCAAAGGAAGCGGGCAAATTCATCGAAAAAAATTCGATGCAGAACGACAAAGTGTTCATACTCGGCTCCGAACCCGAGATACTGTTCTATTCCAACAGGGAAAGCGCGAGCAAATACATTTTTGTCTATCCGCTTACTATGCCGTATTCCGATGCTCTTCAAAAACAGAGAGAGGTGGTAAGCGAAATAGCGCGGGGGAACCCTCTTTATATACTTTACGTGAATTTTCCTATGTCCATAGGTTATGGCAAGGGCGCGCCTATGTATTTGTTTGAGGTAGTGTCAAAAATGATTGAGACCAGGTATGTTTTTAGTGGCGCATTCTATACACAGGGACCTGTACCGATGTTCCTTTCCGCAAGAAACGGCGCGCCTGCTAATATGAAAAACCCGGCCATATACATTTTCAAAAGAAAATTTTGAAAAAGTCCTTGACAATTCAGAACATAGCTGTTATACGTATTAATACGAAGCAATATTGACGTTTTATCGATAATAGCAAACCCGGGGAAATCCGGGGACGCAAAGCTGCGGGGCTAAAATGACAGAGGATAGAAGTTAGAGAATAGAGGATGAAAGGTCGTTGATCTCTAGTCTCTCGTCTCTAACCTCTGTAGTCAAGCCAGCCGGGTTGCCGAAATAAGATACTAACAGCAGTTAGTCTGATGCCGTTAGTATTGATAACAAAATTTGGAAACTGAATTTTGGCAATTCGTTCTGTTTGGCTACCGCAGAAGTGTTTGTGGTAGCCTTTGCTATTTAGGAAAGCGTTAGATGGATGTGTTAGAAATAATGTGAATAAAATCACATTGAATAAATGAAGGAGACCTGTTAAACTAATAGAGATGAGAAAACTGGTTGTTTTATCAGCTATTTTAATGACTGTTTCTGCCTGGGGATACGCGGCTCCGGAAGCTATTTCGGATCTTACCGCCATAGCGAACCCAACGTATAACCCGAACGGCACGACTGACCAGCAGTATGTCAGTCTTCAGTGGACTGTTCCATCTGCCGATGGCGGCAACCCGACCCTCTATCAGGTGAAATGGGCCACTGCTGAGATAAATTCTACGGATTTCAACAGCGGCTGGGTCAATACATACGCCCAGAGCTGGAGTTCTTTGCCGAACGGACAGAAACAATCCCAAGTTATATCGGGTGTTTACAATTTGCCCGGCTTTACGCCCGGCTGCACGGTTTATTTCGCGATAGAGGCCGTAGACGGGTTCGGCAACGGCATATGGCATTCAGCCACTGAAACTTCAGGCGTCTATAACACAGGTGAGTCAACTTGCGTGCCGAACTATCCTCCCGTTCAGGTTCAAAATCTTACCAGTAACAGGGGAGCGTATACCGTAAACCTCCAATGGACGCAGAACCCCGAATCGGACATTTACGGGTATAACGTTTACAGGTCCAGTTACAGTTCTACCTCCGGCTATTCGCTTGTAACCACAGTTCTGTCTCCGGTAACAAGTTTTCCGGACAGCGGGCTTGTCAACAACAACCGTTATTATTATGAAATAAGCGCGGTCGACAATACCGGCATAGAGGGCAGTTCAAGCACGTACACTTCAGATTTGCCTCTCATAACAAATATGTCGGCTCCCGGTTTTAGCGCAGATACCGTGGCGATATCGACAACGGCCATTAACATTGCCTGGAACCTCCAGCTTAACACGACGGCGTATTACAGGATAATAAATTCTTCAAGCGGAGTGGTTCTCGCGGACAATTTATCTTCGGGCACTAGTTTCTGGATAAGGTCGGGTTTAGCCGCAAACACCACGGCACAGGTTTACGTCCAGGCGTTCAACGGGCTTGAAACTTTTAATTCCGCGGTTTGCACGGCTTCCACATTCGCAAACCCGCCATTGATCTTTAACGAAACCGGTGTGGGAACTAAATATGTCAATGTGTCGTGGAACAAGAACGGGAATTCACCGGCGACCAGGTACGTCATTCAAAGATCTACCGACACTTCAGTTTATACGCAGGTTGCGGTCTTAACGGATTCCGCGACATATCGCGATACCGGTCTTCTGGAAGGCGGGACTTACTATTATAATATCTCCGCTCAGAACGGTGACGGTATTCAGACTTTACCCGTCACCCCCCTGTCTCCTCCGTTTATCGTTACCCCAAGGATAGCGCCTTCGGCCCCCACGCTTACAGCGGCATCCGGCGCCAGTGACGGTATGGTACAAATTCAGTGGACTGATTCTTACGACGATGGTAATGACTCAACCTCCGGATATTGCGCTTCATTCCTTATAAAAATCGCTACATGCGTGATCACACCAGCGAGTTTTAACAGCATAGTTACAAATCAGGTCGGTTCAAATATCGTATCAATATCATCAAGTGTCGCCACCATACAGTCGCCATTCGGGCAGACCGCTAATTTCGTGAACCTCTATCCCGGAAGCACATTCTGGTTCGCCATCGAAGCGGTAGATGCCGCGGGCAACGTTTCGAGTCCTCCCGTTGTGGTATCCGCTAACAGCGCGCATCTTCCGCCGCCGCCGCCGCCTTCGGCTACGGCCGTTCCCTTGAGTTCAACGACCATAGCTGTTTCGTGGAATTATCCCGTCCCGGCCTACAACGACCTTGCCGCATTTAATATTTACCGAACCAGCACGGATTTTTCGACCAGTTTTACTACTCTTGGGCCCATAAATTATAACCCTGCGAAATCGTCGGACACATTTATTGACACGAGTCTGTCCCAGAAAGTAACCTACTATTATCAGATTACGAGCATCGATAAAGGAAACGACCCCAGCGGTTATTTCTTCAGCTATCCCTACGAGTCGCTTCCCGGAATTTTCGTTTCAACAAAGACTCTGGACATGACCCCTCCGGCCGCGGTCAATAATTTGTCGGGCACCCAGATCGGGATACTGGCAGGCGTTGTTCAGCTGTCATGGACATCCACGGGTGACGACGGGATGACAGGCGATATTAATGGAGGCCAGTATAAGATCGCATATTCCACAAACTCCTCAACCGTTTTCAGCACCAGCACAGCACAGATCTCGATATCAACTTCCACCCCGGCGCTTTCTCCGAACAGTTATACCGTGACGGGCCTGACCGGCGGCGCGACTTACTATTTCTACTTGTGGACCGCGGACGCGAGCATGAACTGGTCCGGTGTCTCTAACACGACTTCAACATGGGCCATGGTTGACAGGACGCCGCCCGCGGCAATAACCCTTAACGCCTCTTCTTTCAAAACGGCCTGGAGGCAGGTCACAATAACGTGGAACGCTACGGGCGACGATGGCTATAATGGAGATTTGATAAATGCGAAATTCATAATACATACATCAACTTCTACGACTATGACCCCCGAGTTTAACACGCCCATTGTTATTTCAACATCCTGCACAGCAGGCTCAACGAATTATTGGACCATAACGGGTTTAACTGACGGCAAGACATTTTATTTCCAGATCTTTACAATGGATGCTGCCGGAAATCTTTCGTCCGGTTCGCCGGGCCCGATAAATTTTCCCAAAACACCGACCGATAATCCTCCGCAATCCTTCACTCTGGCCAGTCCGCCGGACGGCTACGTGTCTCCGATAGGAAATCCTCTGTTGAGCTGGGGGACAGGCGCATACGACCCCGACATTGTCTACGGCGATTCGGTGACTTATACTCTAATATATTCCACAGACCCGGCATTTACCCCCGGCATAAGCATAGGGCCCCTGACAGGCACTTCTTATCCTGTGGACCTGAGCGTCTGGGAGAAATTCAGGATTTACTGGAAGGTGTTGGCTACAGACCTTGACGGCGCGCAGAGCACCAGTAATATAAGAAGTGTCTGGATAAACGCGGTACATTCTCCTCCTGCAGCATTTAATCTGGTCTATCCATCCACCGGAATCATACTTACGGTTTCAAGCCCTACCGTGACATGGAACGCGTCTATTGACCCTAACCCGGGCGGTGCAATAAGCTATATATTGTACTACTCAAATATTGTAACCCTCAGCACTTATACTGAAATAGACAATATACAAACCACTTACTATGCCATGCCACCACTTGCCGAGAATGCCCACTATTACTGGAAAGTGTATGCTACGGACGGGATCAGCACTACGACATGCAACTCTAATTCTGATTTCTGGATAAACGCCATTAATGAGCCTCCCACGCCCTTTGACCTGCAGGCGCCGGCCAACGGAACGATATCGGCCTCAAGAGATATCACCTTCCAGTGGGCGTCTCCGATCCCTGTAGACCCGGATCCAGGTTCGAGCGTAACGTATAATCTGGTCTACTCATTCTTCAGCGATTTTTCCGCCAGCACGACTATAACTAATGCCGCTGGGAACGCGATACCTTTTTTCAACGATTATACTAACGTAACAGCGATAACTATAGCAGTTCCGTACGACGACAAACAATATTACTGGAAAGTTGACGCCGTAGCTTCGAACGGCATGGTGACCCATTCCAGCGAGATATTGATGTTTTATGTAAATGAGTTCACCCAGCTTCCGAGCACGTTCAGCCTCGTGTCTCCGGCCAACGGGGTTGTGTTATCTACTACCACGCCGTGGTTTTTCTGGCAGCCGGCCACGGATCCCGATCCTGAAGACACGGTGAGATATTACATAGACATTTCAAACACTCCTGATTTTTCCGGCAGCCAGGCCATACCTACGGGCACCGATACTTTTTACCAGCCTCTATCCGGCCTTTTGGATCAGACCACGTATTACTGGCGCGTGCGGGCGAGCGGTTACATAGGGACACCGCCCGTACAGCATGCCAACGGTTTTGTGTTCTCCTCAACATGGACTTTCGCGATATCCATGACCAACCATCCGCCCCAGCCGTTTAATCTGCTGTATCCGCAGAACAATACACAGGTAACGACCGAAAAACCGGTGCTCTCCTGGGAGAAAGCCGTGGATATAGATCTCGGAGATTATGCCGTATATAACGTCGCGATAGCCTCCTGCTCGGATTTCTCGGTAGTGTTCGCGTCACAGGTATCTCTCAACACGACGTCATACGCCCTGCCGGTCAGGCTTTTTGAGAACAGGAACTACTGGTGGAAGGTGACCGCCACCGATACAAAAGGCGCCCAGACCGTTGCCAACAATGTGTTCATGTTCAACATACCCGTGCTCACTAAAGCAGTGCCACCTGCTGGGCTGCACGGGACGATGTCGTCCGACAACAATCAATTTACTCTCTATTGGAGCAGCACCGTAATAAACACGAATGGAACGCTGATAGACGACCTTGCCGGCTACAACATATATCGTTCCCTTTCGCTAAACGGGTTCGACTATACGTACCCGGTAACCAACATCCCTATAGGAACGCAGCAGTGGACTGATTCTACGATAACCGGAGGCAAATTCTACTACGTGATCAGAAGCGTCAATTTGTCGGGGGTGGAGAGCGACAACTCGATGGTTCTTCAGACCCTGACGCCCGAGATCCTTTGCCTGCTTTCTTCGGATAACGAAATAGAGGTCAATCTGCCGCAGGACGTATCAAAAAGCCTCCTTGCATCCGGAAATAAATGGCAAAAAGACCTGTCTATCACCATCGCGAATGAAAATAATCCCTATAGGGCCGATGTGCTTCGGTCATATGGGCTGAAGGTCGTAGACAATCAGCTTAACGCGATCTCGAATTATGAGTTCAGTTCACCGATAACGCTGAACTGGAATTACGCTACGACTATGCAGTCGGCCGCGAAAAAATCTCCGTCGGCGCTGACCGCCGGCGAGCTCCAGGCGTACTGGAACGACGGCGTGGAGTTTATCAGGATAGGCGGCAGCATGAACACGGCTAATAACAGCCTCACGTTGAACGTCATAAAAACCGGAGATCTGGAAATGAGGCAGGTCGCGCGAGCTTCCCAGTTCGGGCTCGCGAGCACGGAGTCCGGAAAGATGTTCACCCCGGGCGTCCCTCCCTATGACAAGATGATCTTCCACGTGGACAATCCCACGGGCGACAAGGTAACTTGCGATGTTTACGACTTGAAGGGAGAGTATGTGGCGTCTTTCGTGCCCCTGGGCGATCCCACGGCCACGTCCGTGATCCTGCAGTGGGACGGCAACGGCTCCAAGAAAGGTGTTTATATATACCAGATCAAAGGCGAAGGAATGAATATTAACGGGACGATCCTGTTAGTCAGATAAAAGCAGGTGACAGGTTTCAGGTGTCAGGTTACAAATAATGACAGGTTATAGGTAGGAAAAATTCTTTATTGTTTGATCAAATCGTTAAAAAACAATGAAAAGAAGCGTTAAGTCGCTATTTATCTTTATTGGTTTAACAATCTTGATGCCGCTGGCATCGGCGTTCTTCTTTTCTGTCACCTGTAACCTGTCACCCGTCACCTGCCTTTATGCCGATTTCGACGACACCGGGGCAAGCGCGAGATCGGTGTCTATGGGTAATGCCGGCTGCGCCCTGGCCGACGATGTTTTCGGGATATACTACAACCCTGCCGGCCTGGGTTATTTGAGGCAGGGGCAGGTGGGCGCCGATTACGGCAGGTTGTTCGTCGGCCTTACCGACGGTTCGAACCTGGGAACATCGTTCGCGGCTATAGCGGTGCCGTTCTTTACGACCCAGATGATGAATTCAGAGGATGCCAAGAAAAAACTTCAGTATGTTCAGGACAAAATATCAATGAAGGAAAAACACGAGAAAGAGATCATACTCATGAGGATGAAGCTGGGGCTTCCGGTAAAACAACAGCAGGCTTTTGAAGTGGGTATAAGCACCGCACAGGCGGTTGTCAACAAACCGGAGGCGGCACAGCAACAGGTTAAACCGCAGGAAGGAAAAACTGACGAAGATCAAAGCCAGGGTACGGATCAGGAAGAAAAATATTTTCTGAAGCACTGGGGCACCGTCGCTCTGGGCTGGAGGACTTTTGCTCTTGACGGTTATTACCAGGAGTCGGCTTATTATCTGTCGATGGGAAGGACCTACAAGGAGCGGCTGGCTTACGGGGCCAGCGTTAAGATGCTCTCCGAGAGCTATACGCTGGATGATTATATGAAAAACAGCGTCGTGTTCGGTTACGGCAGCAAGAGTTCGGTCAACGCCGTGAGCGTTGATGCCGGGCTGATCTATAACCTTATGCCGAGGTTGTTCGTCGGATTGTCGGCGTCCGATTTCAACCAGCCGGATCTCGGCCTGTACCAGACGGACCAGCTGGCCCCGACTTACAGGATGGGCCTGGCGTGGAGAGACAGGGACATAAAATGGGCGGTTGACGGTATTTCCAAAAACAGCGAATTTTATGAGGCTTTCGGCCTGGAAAAATGGTGCACCCAGAAATTTGCGCTGCGCGGCGGGTTAACGTTGGGCGGGAACAGCTATTTCAACGTGGCTTGCGGCATGGGATTTAATTTTGATGTTTTTGAGCTGGACTACGGCTTCAGCATGCCGCTCAACGGCATCACCGGTACGGTCGGTTCACACAGGATGAACGTAATTTACAGGTTCGGTTCAAAACCGAAAGAAGATCTTGAGCCCGGTAGCCTTGAGTATTATTACTCGAACCTGGAGGATGAAGACGCTGACCTGAAGCGGACCCTGGCGGACCTCAAGGCAGAGAAAAAGAAGCTCGAGGACGTGCTCATCGCTGAGGCCACCATGAGGATAAAAGAGAGGATACAGGCGGCCGGTTCAAAACAGCCTCAGCAGCAGGAAAAAACTGAGCAGAGCCACACCCAGGCTGTAGTCGAAAAACGCGGGGAGGTGAGCCACCTCGTCAAAGACGGCGATACCCTGCAGACGATCTCGAAAAAATATTACAAGGATGAAAGGTTCTGGAGCAAGATATATGAGGCCAACAAGGACAGCATAGGGCGCGGAGGCGTTCTGAAAACGAACCAGGTGCTGATAATTCCGCCAATGGATTACTCGGTGTCGGGCGGAGGGGAAGCGAAGGAGCAAAGCGCGCCGCAGGTCGCCAGTCTCCAGCAGACGGTGGTCGTTCAGCCGCAGGCGCAGGTGGTGAAGGTCGTCACAGTGTCTACGTCAAGTTCCACCGTGAAGTCAGCCGATGTGACGGGTTCAAAAGACAAGGCAAAGGCCGTTGTAAAGCTCAACAAGAAGCACATAGTACAGCCTGGAGAGAACTTGCGGAGCATAGCCAAGAAATACTATAATGATCCCAAGAGATGGAAGGAAATATACAAGGCGAACAAGGACAAGGTCGTCGGCGGACAGGTCTCGCCCGGCCAGGAACTCTTAATACCATAAGGGCAGTATCTAGTATCTCGTGAAGCGTATCTCGTTTCAAGGGCTAGATACGAGATACTAGATACGATGTACGAGGTTTAAAAATGCCAGACGCATGGGATTGGGTGGAAGAAGAACTTAAAAAGATACAGGAAGACATTCCCGTCGACGGCGAGATGATGCAGGTCGTCGACGCGATAAGCGTCGCCGATTTCTGGAAGCGGCGTTACGACGAAGAGCAGATGCTCTGGGAGCGAAAGCTCGGCACTAAGGAAGAAGAGAAGAAAAACCTCGAGGGCCAGGCGCGCGACCATGAGTCATCCATAAAGGAGCTGAACTGGAAGTTAAGAGAGCTCGAGAGGAAGTGGGAGCAGGAGAGACTGCTTCTCGAAGACAGGCTCAAGACGAAGGAGATGGAGAACGCGCTCGAGAAGGCGAGGATAAACTGGGAAACCAGGCTCCAGTCGCTCGAGCAGGAAAACGTTGACCTCAAAAAGAAGCTGGGCCTTTCGAACGGCGTTACGCTCGTTCCGCAGGAAGTTCACCTGCCGGTCCAGTCCTCTTCCGCGCCGGTGATAGATGAAAACGTCCAGAAGAGGGTCGAAGAGCTAGAACAGAGAAAAAAAGAGATAGAGCTTGTCCTGGAAGAAAAAGAAAAGTCGCTTACCGCCGAGCGCGAGAAATGGAAAAAGCTCGAGGACGAGGCGGGCCAGGTCGCCGGCAAGATGTCGAAGCGGCTCAGGGGCCTAAAGGACAGGGAGCAGGAACACTTCGCGATACTGGAAGACCTCGCCCGCGGGTTCGCGCACAGGGTCAGGAATTATCTCGGTATTATGTCGGGCACGATACAGCTGAGCATCTCGAGCTACAAGATGGAAGGCGAGCTTGAGGAACAGCTGAAGATCGTTGACCAGAACGTCCAGGAAATGCTGGTCTCGATAGAGGACTTTTTGAAGTTCGCGCGCATACCTGAGATGAGCATCAAGAAGCTGGACATCAACAGCATTATAGACGAAAGCATCAGGGCGAGCGACGCAAAGATAAGGCAGCAGAACATCAGGGTCAGCAGGGCCCTCGATCCCTCGGTTCCCATGTTCGAGGGCGACCAGATGCTCATCCTCGAAGCGTTCAATCAGATTATCATAAACTCCATAGAAGCGATGCCCAACGGCGGGCAGATAACCGCTTCCACCTCGTACGATAAGAACGGCGAGGTCATAACGGTCAGGATCGAAGACACAGGCATCGGCATCTCCGAGAGCCATGTCAAAAAGGTGTTCCAGCCGTATTTCTCTACCAAGAAGGGGAGAAAGGGCCTGGGGCTTACGACCGCGAAAAGAATATTTAACCTCAGCAAGGGCACGCTCAACGTAGAAAGCTCCAAGGACAAAGGCACCACGGCCGTCATAAACCTTTTCATCGAGCCAGTCACCGTAACGTCGGACGAGCTCGCAAGATGACGTTTAGAAAATAGTCGCGGCGGATTAATATCCCGAGACAGAGGCTTTGCAGTAACCTGCTAAATATGGCAAAAGTTTTGATCGTAGACGACGAACCCGGCATGCGCCAGGTTATATCAAAGGTGCTCTCGCCTTACTTCGACACCGTTTTAACAGCGGAAGACGGCAAGACCGCGCTTGAACTCGCCCAGAAAGAAAACCCGGATATGATGATGCTCGACATCAGGCTTCCCGATATGGACGGCCTGGATATTCTCGCGGCCGTCAAGGCCATGAACCCCAACACCCCCGTCATAATGCTTTCCGGGTTCGGAGACGTGGAAACCGCCGTCGAGCTTGTCAGGCGCGGGGCGTTCGATTACCTCTCAAAACCCTTCAAGGTGGACAAACTGCTGGAGCTCGTTAAAACGGCTCTTGAGCTCAATAACGTCACGCCGAAAAAACAGATCGGCCCCGCGATATCTACGGAGATGCCCGAAATCAAGGAAGCTCCCGCGAAACAACCGCCGCAAACAAAAAAACCTCAGGCTCAGTCGGCGGCATCGCCCTCCGCGGCTCCGGCGCCGGCCGGCTCCGAATCGGTCGTGGAAATAAAAAACGCCTGGATAATGGCGGGCGTGGCGGCGCTTCTCGTTGTGGCCGCAGGGGTGTTCACTTACTTTAAATATTCTGCCGGTCCGGAAAAGAAGGAATACGCGATATCCTACTCGAACCCATCGGCGCTTTATTGCGACGGCAAAGAGATCTGGGCGAACGACTGGATGCAGGAGACCATTTTCAGGCACAAGCTGGACGACAAACTGACGCTGATCGCTTCCTACAACCTTCCCGATCTCGGTATAAACGGCATCACCGGCGACGGGAAGAACTTGTGGACCTGCAGCTCGACGAACAAAAAGATATACAAGCACGTTATGGATTCCACCCTCACGGTCGCCGCCACCTACGACGCACCGGGCCTGAGCATCTCAAGCATCTATTTCGACGGCGAAAACCTCTGGTCGATGGATTACCAGCAGGGCAAGATCTACAAGCACGATATAAAGAACAACCTCGCCGTCACTGGCACTTTCGAAAGTTTTGCCGCCAACCCCTGCGGCATGTTCAAGAAGGGGAATAGTTTTTATGTCGGGGACTCAAGCACCAACATGGTGTACAAGGTCAAAGCCGATGATTTCTCGATAGAGTCCGTTTACGTCCTGCCCGGCTACCAGGACAAGAAAAACCACCTAGCCGGCCTCGCCTACGACGGCAAATATATCTACTCCTGCGCCGACGGCACGCCAAAGATAATCCGCCACAGCATGGGAAGCCTCAAACCCCTCGGAAGATAATTCACCCAAATCAAAAATCAAACATCAAAGATCAAAAATAAGTCGCGGCGACACTGCAATGATGTTTATTGTTTAGGTTGTCATTTCCGCGAAGGCGGGAATCCATGGAAGTCGTGCGTGCTTTCAAACACCTCTGGATCCCCGATTAAACCCTCGGGGATGACAAGCTCCGCCACGGTGTGGCTGTCGGATGTTTATTTTTGAGCTTTGATTTTTAAAATTTGAAATAGGTAGGTTAACTGCCTTTATACTTTCTGCCGGGCCTTATCACCAGCACCTGGCCTATGCGAAGGGACTTGTCATTTTTTATCTTGTTGTCCGCTTTTAGTTCAGAGACGCTTGTTGAGAACTTCTTCGCTATCCTGCCCAGGAAATCGCCTTTCACCACGCGGTACTTTATAAAGCCTCTCGAAGGGTTCAGTTCCTTCGTCTGCGCCAGGTTTGTGATGAACGCGTCTTTCGTGCCGCTGGGTATCTTGAGAATGAACCCCTCGTAGCCGTGCGGCGTGCACCACGCTTTTAAAGCGGGGTTAAGCTCTTTTATTGTGGCCACATTTGTCCCGGCGCATTTCGCCGCTACCTCAAGGTCAACGATCTTATCAAGGCTCACCTCGTCATATTTTATAGGTTCGTCGTATTTAAGGTCAAGGCCGTACTGTTTGGGGTTGTCGCCTATTATCGTGCAGGCGATGAACTGCGGAACGTACAGCTCGGTTTCTTTCGGCACCGCCCTTCTCTCTTTCATCTGCTCGATGTTGGTGGCCTTAGAGAATTTAAGATCACGCGCCAGCCCGAATTCGCCCCTGTCGTAGGCGGCAAGCGCGAGGTGCCAGTTGTCGAACATGTAGTAAAGGTCACGCAGGTACTGCGCGGCCGCGCGGGTCGATTTCTCGGGGTCCATCCTTTCGTCTATCCAGTAGTTGATGTGAATCTTAAAATCCCGCGCGCGCGACGGCATGAACTGCCACAGCCCGAGCGCACCGCAGCGAGAGCGGTCGTTGACGTTGTATAGGCTCTCCACTACCGGAAGATACACCAGCTCCCTCGGCAGCCCGTATTCCTTCAGGATCTTTTCTATCATGGCGCGGTAGCGGCCTGAGCGCTCAAGCGCCCTTTTTATCCTTTCGCCGCAGTCGCCCCTGGAGTAGAGGCTAAGGTATTTTTTTACCTGCTCGTTGTCTTTGTCCATCGGTATGGTATATTTGTTCTCGGCGGGCCCGGTGCTTTCGGAGAGGCTGAAAAGGGCTGTAAAGTTGTTGAACATCGAGTCCAGCCCGTCTTTCGAGTTGTAGAACGCGTAGCCGTCCAGCTGCGCCGCGGCAAGAGCCTTCATCGATTCCCTGAACAGCTCGTCGGCCTTCTTCTTGTCGCCCTGCTCGTAGAATATAACGGCTTTCCTGTAGAACGCCTCCGCCTGTTTCACGGATTTCTGTATCTCGGCTGAATAAACGGGCACAGCCGGCGTAGGCGTGGAAACCTCAACGGTTTCATCAAGGGCGTCTTCGATATTTTCATCGGTCTGGGTTTCTATCTGGCATGTTGTGGAAGGCTGCAGGGCGCACTGTTCGTCCGTCTTGAGAGCTGTCTGTTCCGCGGAAAAGGAGTAAACGGGAAGAAGGGTTTGAGTTACGAGGCACGCGCACAGCACTGCGAGTAAAGTTTTTGTTTGTTCCATCTGCTCCAGCCCATTTATATTAGTACCGAGGATATATTATGTTCGATTCTGCCCGATTTGTCAACAAAAATTTACTGTGATTTCCCGGGACGTCATCCCCGAAGGCGTAATCCCGCCCCGGCGGGATGTCGCCTGTTAAAAAATCTAGAGGAATTCCAACGGGTATCCGGCGGCGTTGACGTATGTATAGAAATATGGTAATAAGTATGTATTGAAAGCGTTAAGTTCGAGTGGGACGAAGAAAAAGATAAAGCGAATCAGGCCAAGCACAAGGTTTCCTTTTATATCGCACAGTTGGTTTTTGTCGTTCATAGAAGAATAATTCTGGAAGATTTGAAGCATAGCGATGCAGAAAAACGATATTATTGCATCGGTAAGCTTGGAGATGATATATTAACGGTACGTTTTACGTACAGGGAAAACACGATCAGGATAATAGGAGCTGGATACTGGAGAAAAGGGAGGAAGTATTATGAAGAAAAATACAAAATACACAAATGAGCCGATGGAATTCAAAGAAGTAAAAGATTTTCTTCCATCACCCGAGCACCTGGCTTTCAAAGAAAAAAACGTGAAGGTAACACTGAATTTAAGCAAAAGCAGCATTGATTTCTTTAAAAAACACGCTAAAAAACAACACAGCAGCTACCAATCGATGATAAGAAGAATTATCGATTTCTACGTTACCCGCCACGCAGCGTAGGGGTAAAGAGGACGCTTCTGTTTAAGCTGGGTAAATAGGGTAAAGCAAATAGCAAGAAACTAACAGAAACATCCCCTATTGCTTTGTCTCTCCGCACGGGCGCGCCAGAACGTATCCGCCGTTTTTGATAATGGGGGCTGATCCCGCGATCTGCGCGGCTTCATCGAGCGATCCGGCCTTTATTATGATGAACCCGCCCTCTGTTGTGTCGGGAAAATGATAATTTGCTATTCTCTCGGGGCCGATCCGCTTCCCTTCTGATTCCAGCGGATAGCCGCCCTCCAGTTTGTTCGCCTTGGCAAGGCCCGTCATCCACGCGCCCCAGGCCGCTAAATGTTTTTGCTGATCTTCTTTTCCCGCCTTATCGAGATTAGAATACCGAAGAGCCGTATTTCCTCCAAAAAACGTAAGCAAATATTTCTTCATGATAGTGTTACCTCCTGTCGTGCTAACAGGTTGAAAAAGGACTGGAATGCCGATCTTGAAACATAAGACAAAAGAGCCGTCAATTTTCTGCCAGCGTCGCCGCCGTAGTAAGGCGCTCAATCGGGTTGTTTTCAGTGTTTTCTTCTCAGAAATAATAATGAACGGCCAAACCGACAGACGGCCTGGTGGCTAGCGTAACATATGATTCGTTTATCGTTTGAACGATCGTTGTGGGGCCGGGCCTTGCGTTGGGAAAATTCTGCGTTGAAGTCTCACTGTGGGTCACCCAGGCCGCGCCGAAACCGGTCGCAAAGGCGCTGAAACCCAGGTCGGGAAGCTCCTGGAAAGAATATTCAGCGGCGATCCCGATGCCCGCCGTTGTCGTTTTGACGAGATTGTCTGTCGTGGTGTAAGTGCCCGTGTTAGCGGTGTTGTTGGTATCCACAACGCTGGTCAACGATTGAGTATCCGTTTTGTTGTTGTCATAGTTGATCCCAAGCAGGCCCTCAATTCTCAGCCCCACCCGTTTGTGCACAACCCAGACGATCTGCGCATTGTACCCCTGATCCTGGTGTTGATTGTTCGTGTCGTTATTATTTATATCCAGCGACGTAGCGGCGCCGACATCAAAAGCCACCCTGTCGCTAAACCAATGCCGCACATCGATCCCGGGGAATGTGGTAGCCGGGCTCAGGCCAATACCCCATTGTCCGGTTCTGTCATAGGAATCCGTTGTCGGCGCTGACCACGCTATTGCTGAAATCACGGCCATAGTAAACATCACTGCGAAAATGCGGTTTTTCATTTTATCCTCCTATAAAGAAATCAATTTATTTCTCAATAGTATTACATGTTTTTTAATACAGTTAAATTGCTTTTCTTCCAGTAATTCTGACAATTTTCCTTCTCCATAGAATAAACATGACTCTGCCTTTGGCTTGGTGTCATCCCCGAATTGTGTCATCGGGGATCCAGCGGCTTTGACGTAATGTTTTGCCATTCTTAACTTACCCCCTACCCCATATCCCTTACCATGCCGTTCTGTCCCCTATTCTCTTTTCTCTATTCTCTGCTTTGTTGACTTTTGTATTACAAAGCGATAGAATTTATCCATACTCACGACATCGGGGGGATATATGCCGGGCTCGAAAAGTTGGCCGAAGACCAGAAATTTAACTCAATAAAATATGTCAGCGCACACTAAACCAGTGTGCGTTTTTGTTTGTTGTGAAACAGCAACTAGTTCCAAAATGGAAACAGTTCAAAACGAAAACAGTCGTAATAGGGGACGATTCTAATTTAATCTAGAGGAAAATATGGACATCAAGCACGGATACACCAAATTACTAACAGATATTTCAGGCATAATAACTAAAGGCCGGAAAACTGCTCTCAGGCAGATAGATATTACACAGGTTATCACTTACTGGCTCGTGGGCAGGCGCATAGTTGAGTTTTACCAGAAGGGCAAGTTAAGGGCGGAGTATGGGCAGCAACTACTTTTTAAGCTTTCCGCTGATTTGACAGCAAAACACGGCAGGGGATTGTCAGAGCGAAATCTTGAAATGATGAGAATGTTTTATCTTCAGTATCCAATTTCGCAGACACTGTCTGCGAAATCCGGCAAGGATGAAGTTTTTCCGCAGGCGCTGTCTGCGAAATTTAAACTGTCCTGGTCTCACTATTGCGAGCTGCTTAAGGAAGATAATTTGCAGGCCCGTTCATTTTATGAAATTGAGGCTTCTGAAAACGGCTGGTCAATGAGAGAGCTTCGCAGGCAGATGGATTCACTTTTATACGAGCGTCTCTGTTTGAGCAAAGATAAGAATAAAGTCAAAGAACTTTCACACAAGGGAAACGTTATAGAAAAACCCGAGGATGCAATTAAAGATCCGTACATCCTTGAGTTTTTAGGCTTAAAGGAAGAAACGGCATATACCGAAACCCAGCTTGAGCAGGCAATAATAGACAGGCTTCAGCACTTCCTTCTCGAGATGGGCAAGGGGTTTACTTTTGTCGCCAGGCAAAGGCTCATAACATTAGCCAACAGGCATTATCACATAGACCTTGTCTTGTATAACCGTTTCCTGAAATGTTTTGTCCTAGTCGATTTTAAACGCGGCGAGCTCACCCACGCGGACGCGGGGCAGATGAATTTTTATTTAAACTATTTCCGCGAGAACGAAACAACCGAAGGTGAAAATCCGCCCATCGGTATTATCCTCTGCTCAAAAAAAGATGAAGTGTCCGCGAAATACATACTAGGAAATTTAAACAACAAAGTGTTTGCCTCAAAATACAAACTTGCCCTGCCCACAGAAAAGGAGCTGGACAAAACTTTAAGCATAAAGGAGTGACATTAAGCTCAAAATGGTGTCATTCCCGAAATTCGTAATCAGCCTGCCCGCCGGAAGTGTGGCGGGGGAATCCATGAGTTGAGGCCGTTTGAGTTAGGTGTTGTGCGCCAGAGGAGGCAAAATGAAACTTTTTCATGATTACACGTACCATTGGTGGGAACTGGGGTTGTTGAAACTTTCTTTGCTTGCTCTGGGAATAATTATCGGCAAATACTTCGCGCCGTACATACACGGTTCTGTCATAAAAGATGTGCTAGTGCTTGCGTTTGTTCTACCTGTAATTTATCTTGTAATAATAACACTGCCTAAAATCCGGCAGTCTAATTAACCGGAAAAGGAAGTAATAAGCGTTATAAGTAGCGCCTGACACGGAAATCAAAAAAATGAGATGGGTATTATGAAAATAAACAAGGACAATGGTGTTAATCTGAAAGCAACTGCGCTTCCGGCCGATTATACCGCATGGGTTTCGGGCCTCAAAAAACGGATTGCAGGGGCTCGGCAAAAAGCCCTGCTGTCAGCAAACGCCGAGCAGATTAAACTTTATCACGAAATTGGCCTCGATATATTAAACTAGACTATTCCGCCCAGCTTGCTGGGCGGTTACCGAATGATCTTCTCCCCTG